>CAJJXN010000015.1 GCA_905197115.1 uncultured Bacillota bacterium
CCATCCGCATTTCTTGCCGCACGACCAATTGTCTGGATCAACGAACGTTCACTTCTTAAGAAACCTTCCTTATCTGCATCTAAGATACATACAAGAGAGACTTCTGGAAGGTCTAAACCTTCTCTTAATAAGTTGATACCAATCAAAACATCATATTTACCCAAACGTAAATCTCTTAATATTTCTGTACGTTCTAATGTTTTTGTTTCTGAATGAAGATAAGCGACCTTTAAACCAAATTCCTTGAGATAATCAGTTAAATCTTCAGCCATTCTCTTTGTAAGAGTCGTAATAAGTACACGTTCATTTCTTTCTATACGTAACTGTATTTCACTAATAATATCATCAATCTGATTTTCAATTGGACGTACTTCAATAATAGGATCTAATAATCCTGTCGGACGAATAATCTGTTCAACATATTCACCATGTACACCTTCTAACTCATAATCACCTGGTGTAGCAGATACAAATATTGCCTGGGGAATGAGTTTTTCAAACTCTTCAAAACGAAGTGGTCTATTGTCCAATGCACTTGGTAAACGGAAACCATATTCCACTAATGTTTCTTTACGACTTCTATCTCCATTAAACATACCTCTGATCTGTGGAAGCATAACATGAGATTCATCGACAATAAGCAAGAAATCATCTGGGAAATAATCTATTAAACAATAAGGTCTTTCTCCTGGCTTTCTTCCATCAATATGACGTGAATAGTTTTCAATACCTGGACAGATACCTACTTCTCTCAACATTTCAATATCATGTCTTGTACGGTTATCGATTCTTTCATACTCAAGTGGTTTTGCGGCATCCTGGTAATACTGTAGTCGGTCTTTTAATTCTTCTTCAATCGTATCACAAGCATGAAGCATCTTTTCTCTGCTGGTAATATATTCTTCCGCTGGATAAATCGTATATGTATTATAAGAGGCCTGAACATGACCCGTCAAAGGATCAACTTCTGTAATACGATCGACTTCATCACCAAATAATTCAATACGTATAATATAAGATTCAGTATGACCTGGTACTATTTCAATAACATCACCACGTACTCTAAAAGTACCTTTGACCTGATCCATATCATTTCTAGTATATTGTCTATCTACTAAGAATGTGAGTAATTCACGTCGATCAATTTCCTGACCCACACGTAAAGAGAAAATCATTTCTTGATAACTCTGTGGATTACCTAAACCATAAATAGCGGCCACAGATGCAACAACAATCGTATCTTTTCTTTCTAATAAAGAATTCATAGCAGCCGCTCTCAGCATCTCTATTTCTTCATTTGTTTGTGATTCTTTATCAATATATGTATCACTCTTAGGAATATAGGCTTCTGGCTGATAGAAATCGAAGTTTGAAATAAAGTATTCGACACGGTTTTCTGGAAAGAATTCCTTTAATTCGCTATAAAGCTGTCCAGCTAATGTTTTATTGTGTGATAGTACAAGAGTCGGTTTATTCACCTGTGCAATCACATTCGCAAAGGTAAATGTCTTACCAGTCCCTGTACCACCTAATAAGACCTGTGTCTTTTTACCTTCATGAATTCCTTTCACAAGTTCTTTAATGGCTTCTGGCTGATCTCCCATTGGTTTAAATTTCGATACAAGCTTGTAAGACATATAATCCCTTCTTTCTATATTAAAGTAAGTACTTTCTGTAATGCATTGTCATATTCCTTATGACTTAATCTTTCTGCAAGTACACTCACCATGCATTCCTGATCACTATATTCTAATACACCATCTACAATTAAACCATGATCCTGTTCAAAACGTTTAAGTGCATCACTTACACCCTGTGAGAAATAACCATCTGTACGACCTGGATTATAACCAAGTACTTCTAATAATCTTTCCATAACAATAATAGAATTATTCACATTATCCACATAATACTTATCACTATAATAAGTGAAATAAGCAGATAAGAGAGACTGATCCTCTACTGTCACATCAGGAGTCCATCCCTTCTTATTAATATTCACACCCTTAGGTGTATACCACTTTGCATAAGTATATTTCAATACAGAACCATCCGATAAGTTCGTCTGTGCCTGGATAGTCCCTTTACCATAAGATTGCTGTCCAATAAGTTTATATCCCTGTATTTCTTTAAATGTACCGGCACATAATTCTGATGCACTGGCTGTTCCACCATTCATTAAAATATAACCATTAGAAAATGCATAATGCGTCTTTGTATTATCCTTATATGTTTCAGTCTGACCCTTTTTATTCTTAACAGTAAAGAGTGTTTCACCCTTCTCATTAAATAAAGAAAGTAGATCTCTAGCGGCAGTAATATAACCCCCACCATTTCCTCTTAAGTCTAGAATAATATCTGAGACATTCTGTTTCTTAAACTCTTTTAACGCTGTTTCTACGTGCTGTGCAGTTGTATCTCCAAAAGTAGAAATATTCACATAACCATATGTTTTATTATTTTTAGTTCCTACATAATAAGTGACATCAGAACTGAAGTTCTTACGTACTGCTTTCACATTCAAAGTCTGTTTAAGTCTTTTTACCTTCAAAGAAACTTCTGTCCCTTCATTTCCTTTAATATGTTCCTGCATTTCTGTACTTGTCAAACCAGTGAGTGATTTATTATCAGCATCAGTAATAATATCTCCTGCCTTAAGACCTGCTTTTTCTGCACTGCTTCCTTCTATAATACCAGTTAATAAAGCACCACTATGAACTGGAGAGAAATAAACACCAATACCACTATAGCTGCCATTGATATCACTATTAAATTCTTTATTTTCCTGAGAAGACATAAAAGAGGAATGTGAGTCTCCCAGACCATCTACTAACCCTTGAATCATACGATCCTGAATAGATGTTTTAGAATCTGTTGTATCTAACCAGTTATTATTTAATAAATCTACCACTTCATCGACTAATGTAAGATTTGTTTTCTCATTCGCATTTGCATTACTATTATGGAATACTATATAACCACTACCAAAACCAAGGGCTAAACATAGCACCCCTATTACTATATATTTGATTAATAAACTTTTCTTTCTTTTATTTAGTTCCACGTTCAAGTCACCTCGTTCCATTATTTTATCATAACATTGATGTTTTGAGTAGAAACTTGACCAAAAAGAAAAGATCCCTATACAGGGATCTTCCATTATTTAATTCAGATCTGATTAAGCTAATTCTGAGAAATACTTGATTGTCTTAACCATGTTAGAAGTGAATGAGTTTTCATTGTCGTACCAAGATACAACCTGAACTTCACTATTTCCATCAGGTAAAGCGTTAACCATAGTCTGAGTTGCGTCAAATAATGAACCGTAAGTCATTCCAACGATGTCAGAAGATACGATTTCGTCTTCATTGTAACCGAATGAATCAGTTGCAGCAGCCTTCATAGCAGCGTTAACTTCATCAACAGTAACAGTACCCTTAACAACAGCTGTTAAAACTGTAGTTGATCCAGTTGGAACTGGTACACGAACTGCAGAACCGATTAATTTACCATTTAATTCTGGGATAACTAAACCGATAGCTTTTGCAGCACCAGTAGATGTTGGTACGATGTTTACTGCAGCAGCTCTAGATCTTCTTAAGTTACCTTTTCTCTGTGGTCCATCAAGAAGCATCTGGTCACCAGTGTAACCATGAACTGTTAACATGATACCACCCTGGATTTCTGCTAACTTGTTTAATGCATTAGCCATTGGAGCTAAGCAGTTTGTAGTACAAGATGCTGCTGAAATAACTTGGTCTTCAGCAGTTAAAGTTGAATCGTTTACACCAAAAACAATTGTTTTTAAATCACTTCCTGCAGGAGCTGAAATAATTACTTTTTTAGCACCAGCTTCAATGTGAGCCATTGATTTTTCTTTTGAACAATAAAAACCAGTACATTCTAAAACTACATCTACATCTAATTCTTTCCAAGGACAATTTTTAGCATCCTTTTCAGCATAAATTCTAATTTTTTTACCATCTACAGCAATCCATCCTTCAGCAGCTCCTTCTTCTGAACAAGTAACTTTGTCTGCTAAAGCATATCTTCCTTGTGCTGAATCATATTTTAATAAATGAGCCAACATTTTAGGGCTTGTTAAATCATTAATAGCTACGACTTCATAGCCTTCTGAACTAAACATTTGTCTAAAAGCCAAACGTCCGATTCTTCCGAATCCATTAATTGCAATTTTTACACTCATACGAAAAATCTCCTTTCAATAATTTAATCTTTTAAATTATTCGTACATATACAATTATAAATTAAAGTACAAGATTGTCAATAAAAATTGAGCGTATTTTAACTATAAATAATATTTATAAAATATTATTAGGTATATTTTTTCATTTTTGGACATAATGTTATTTAGGAGGACTACAAAATGAACTACATTCCAACCATTATTGAAGTGAGTCATGATGGCGAACGTCATTATGATGTTTATTCGTTATTACTTAAAGAAAGAATTATTATGCTCAACGGCGAAATTAATGATAATCTCGCAGCTAATATTATTGCTCAATTATTATATTTATCTTCTAAAGATCCTAACAAAGATATCCAATTATATATTAATTCTGTAGGCGGAAGTATCACCAGTGGGATGGCAATTTATGATACAATGCAACACATTCCATGTGATGTATCTACAATTTGTATTGGTCTTTGTGCTAGTATGGGTGCCTTCTTATTATCGGGAGGATGTAAAGGGAAACGTTATTCCTTACCAAATAGTGAAATTATGATTCATCAACCAAGCGGTGGCGCCAGTGGTGTGGCAAGTGATATCGACATTGCTTCAAAAAGAATTATTAAATTAAAAAAGAAGCTAAATATGATTCTAGCTTCTAATACGAATAAAACGATTCAACAAATCCAAAAAGATACTGAACGAGATTACTTCATGGATGCAAATCAAGCTTTAGAATATGGGATTATTGATAAAATTATCTACCGACAATAATCGCTGCAGCTGCTCCCAAAAATAAGATAATCGTTAAAACGAGACAAGAAATCGTCAATACTTTTCTACGACGTATACTTCTTTGGGACTTTTGTTTGTTTTGACCATTCTTCATAACAAATTATTCCTTTCAAATTTACCTTTAATTTTATTATACTATAATATTGGATTTAAACCAATCATTTATACAAAGAAAGTAGCGATTTTATGAATTTCAATCAAAGTTTTGAAGATTTTATTAATGTTGATTATCATAGCATGGGCCGCTTTCTTTTTAGCTTAAGCGGAAATGAATTTGGAATTATAGGTGCAGTTATTGGCTATATTTTGTGTCAAAATTTAGATATTGATGAACAAAATTCAATCGGCAATTTATTAGAACTTATCGGACAAATGATGCTATCAATTGCTGCGCAAAATCAAGTGAAACAAAATGATCAAAATCAAATCATTAAAAGCCCTTATAAATAAATAACATTCGATCTAAAGATGCATAATCTTTTAAAAATTCGTATCGATATTGAGGAAGTTTTTCTTCAATCAAGGCTTTTAATTCTGCCTTTTGATCATAACCAAATTCAAAGGCCATAAAGCCTTTTTCTTTGATCAATTCTTCGAAATGTTCAAAAATGATACGATAAAAATCTAATCCATCCACACCTCCAAATAAAGCATTGTTGGGCTCATGTTCTACAACCATTTCATCTAAAATGGCATCATTTCTAATATAAGGTGGGTTGCAAATTAAAACATCATATTGAACTTTTTTTTGAAGTAATGGTGTAATAAAATCGCCCACTTCTGTATCTACCTTCACTTGCAATTGTGTAGCATTTTTTTGAACAATTTCTATTGCTTTTTCATTTATATCGAATAAAAGAACGTGGGCATTGTCCACTTCTTTTTTTATGGTAATACCAATAATTCCACTACCACAACACACATCTGCCACTTCAATTGGTTGATTTTCAAAGTAACGATCTATTCTTAAAATACATTCTTCTACTAATTGTTCGGTTTCATTACGAGGAATAAAAACATGTTCATCCACATAAAAATCATAACCATAAAAACAGGCTTTTTTTAAGATATATTGAGGAGGCATTTTATCATGAATATATAAATTAACATATTGTTGGAATTGCTCCGCTATTTGATTATCTACTACTTCATTGAGATGAGTATAGCCAATATGGAAATCACTATAAAAAAACATCCATTTAATGGCTCCCACATCCATTTTTGCTAATTTTGCTTGTTTTTCACATTTTTTGATGAGTTCTAAATATGTCATTATAATTCTGCCTCTAATTTTTCTTTTTGTTCTTCGTTCATTAAAGCATCTAAAATTTCATTTAAATCACCTTCAATGATTCGGTCTAATTTTTGCAAAGTAAAACCAATTCGATGGTCTGTTACACGATTTTGAGGATAATTATAAGTACGAATTTTTTCACTTCTTTCGCCTTTTCCAACTTTTAACTTTCTTTCAGCCCCTACTTCTTCAAGTTGTCTCGATTTTAATTCTTCAGCAACTTTCATACGAATAATTTGAAGGGCTTTTTCTTTATTTTCATGTTGGCTACGGCCATCTTGACAACATACTACAATTTTAGTTGGAATATGCGTAATTCGAATCGCTGATTCCGTTTTATTTACATGTTGTCCACCAGCACCACCCGAACGATACACATCAATATGTAAATCTTCTTCTTTAACCGTTGAATCCACTTCATCAATTTCTGGCATGACCAAAACTGTTGATGTACTAGTATGAATTCTTCCAGCCGCTTCTGTTTTTGGAACACGTTGTACGCGATGCGCGCCTGATTCAAACTTTAAACGAGAATAAGCACCTTCTCCTTTAATCATAAAAGAGATTAAAGAAAAGCCACCAAACTCTGTTTCACTTGATTCCATTACTTCAATTTTCCAACCTTGAGATTCGGCATATCGTGTATACATTCTAAATAAATCACCAGCAAAAATATTGGCTTCATCACCACCTGCTGCTCCTCTGATTTCCATTAAAACATTTTTATCATCGTTGGGATCTTTTGGTAATAATAATATTTTTAATTCTTCATAAAGATCTTTATTTTGATTACTCAAATCTTTTATTTCTTCATTTGCTAAAGCAACTACTTCAGCATCATCTTCTTCAAGCAATAATTCTGCTTCCTTAATTTGTTGAATGTTATCCAAATAATTTTGATATTTTTGAGCCGTTTTTTCTAATTGTGCACATTCTTTTGATAATTGGGTATAAAGTTTAATATCAGAAATAACTTCATCTTCTTGCAGTTTTTGTTGCAATTGATGATATTTACTTAAAATTGCATCTAATCTAACAAACATTTTATCCATTGCTTTTCTCTCCTTTATTAAAATTAATTTTTTCGACTACATTTAAATTTAATTTTTTAGCCATATCTTTTATAAATTGCGTTCCAAAATCATTTAATTGCTCTGGTGCATGCGCATCCGCACCTAAAACAAATTTTAAAGGATATTGACTTAATATTTTAAAAAACGGTCCAAATGGATAAGGTGGAACACACTCACCATTATATTCAAAACACGAACGGCTTCTACTTCCTGAGCCACTTAATTCTACGTAACAATCATACTTTGACAATAATGAGGCTATTTTATGAGTCAAAGCAATAGTATGCTCATCCCATTTTTGATATCCCTTTAAGAAACAGTCGGGATGACAAATATATTGAAACAAATGACTATCTAATGCTTTTTTGAGTGTTTCATAATAAATTGAAAAAGCTTCTTTTGTAATTGGATAAGTGCAAAAATCAATTCTTTTTTGATTAACAAATGCATAATGATTTCCAAAAATTAAATAGTCTACTTTTTTTTCTTTTAAAAGTTGTTGGTAATAAGGGATTCTTTCTTCAACATATTCACATTCAAAAGCAATTTTAATATCAATTTGATCTTTGTATTTTTCTTTTAACTGTTGAATCGATTGAATATATTCCTCATTTTGTTCGACATTATCGTGAGAAATATGATCAGAAAATCCCAATTCTACATAGCCATTTGAGATAGCACTTAATACATATTCTTCATCTAAACCAATAGCATGTCCACATCTTTTTGTATGGGTATGATAATTGCGTATCACTTTTTTCACCTCATTTGTTTTAATATATCACTTTTTTTAAGTATAGTCCTTGCGGACTTGCCTTATAAGAACACTTTTCTTTACTTTTTAAGTTCAACAAATTTTGTACATAAGAAATATCCTTTTTGTTGGTAGCAACAACTAGCATCGCTCCTACCATCATTCGAACCATATAGCGTAAAAATCCGCTACCTTCAAATAAAATCTCTATTTCTTCTTTTCTTTGTTTTATTTGAACTTTATAAATTGTTTTTTCAAACGATAAGACTTCTTGTTCTTTATTTGTAGTAAAATTTTTAAAGTTATGTGTACCGATAAATAATTGAGCAACTGCTTTTAAACAATCCACATCAATCGTTTCTTTTATATAAGCATAATAGCGAACATCAAAAGGATTAATTTGAATTGAATTTTTTATTTTATAAACATATTGCTTTCTTTTAACATTAAAACGAGCATGGAAATCTTCTTTTATTTTCTTTACGCTTTTTATAATAATATTATTTGGAAGAAAACTATTCATCCCTTTTAAAATAGCTTCATTTGAAATATTTAAATTGGTATCAAAATGAAATGTTTGCCCTAGTGCATGAACTTGCCTATCGGTTCTTCCTGAAGCATAAATGGTAATATCTTCTTTTGCTAATTTCTTTAAAGCTTCTTGAATCGTTTGTTGAATGGTTTTTGCTTCATGATTTTGCTTTTGATATCCATAATAGTCAAAGCCATCATAAGCTACTACACATAAATATCTCATTTGAACCACCCTAAAACAATTGAATCAAGTGGCACTTTTAAAATGGATAAAGTAATAAATCCAATTAATAATAAAAGTGTTAAAGAAAGCATAACGGTATCTTTTTTATTCCATTTCAATTTACGATATCGTGTCCTTTTAGCATATGGATCATAACTTCTTGCTTCCATTGCATTTGCTAAATCATCACTTCGAGCAAATGCGCTAATAAATAAAGGAATAATTAAAGAAGTCACTGCTAATGCTTTTTCTTTTAGCTTTCCATGGACAAAATCTACCCCTCTACTAGCTTGTGCTTTCATGATTCGATACGTTTCATCTAAAATTGTTGGGATAAAACGAAGCGCAATACTAATCGTCATCGATAAAATGTGAACATTTACGACTTTTTTTAAAAAACCAAATAAATCTTCAATGGCAATTGTAATATCTAATGGTTTTGTCGTCGCTGTAAAAATCGTAGAAGTTGAAATTAGCAATACTAAACGATACACAATTTTTAAAGTTGAGTACACTGCATCGCTATAAATGGTAATTTTCCATATATGCCATGGTGTTCCTTGTTTCACAATAAATAAATTTAATATAAATATAAATAACACCATAAACCACATCGGTTTTAATGACTTTAAAACTGTTCTAATTTTTATTTTGGATAAAAAGAAACAAACAATAATGATTAATCCTAATACTCCATAACCAATCACGCCAATATTAATGAAGACGGTAATCATAAATGTAAATAATAAAATCAATTTACAACGCGGATCTAAACGATGGAAAAAAGTATTATTGGGTATATATTTACCTAAAGTTATATTTCCCATTTTTTCACATCCTTTAACGTAGCAACAAAAGAAGGAATATCCTTTACTTTATTTATATCAAATTTAGGATATTTCTTTTTCACTTCATCCGCTAACTTTAAAATTTCAGGTTTTTCAAGTTGCAAATCTTGTAAGATTTTTTCATCTTGAAATAAAGCTTGAGGCGACATACAAGCTTCTAACTTTCCTTTTTTTAATGCAAAAACTTTAGTCGCATATTTTAATACATCATTCATTTGGTGCGTAACTAAAATAATGGTTTTCTTTTTATTCTTATATAAATCATAAAATAATTCCATCATTTTATTTGCTGATTGTGGATCTAATCCTGCAGTTGGTTCGTCCACAATTAAAACATCCGGATTAAAAGCTAAAATGCCAGCAATTGCAATTCTTCTTTTTTCACCACCTGATAATTCAAAAGGAGACTTTTCCAAGAAAGAATCGTCTAAATTGACCATTTTTAACACTTTAGAAGCAAGATTAGTTAATTCCTCACTTTTCATCCCAAAATTTTTAGGCCCAAATAAAATGTCTTTTTCTACATTTTCTTCAAATAATTGGTATTCAGGAAATTGAAAAACAATACCAATTTTTTTTCTTAATTGTTTAATATTTTTTATTTTTATCTTTTTTTGAATAATAAATTCATCTACTTCAACATTACCAGAAGTTGGAATTAATAAAGCATTTAGAGTTTGAATAAGGGTGGACTTTCCACTTCCTGTATGTCCTATAACCGCAACAAACTCATTTTCACAAACTTCTGCATTAATATCATTTAAAGCGTCATATTGAATAGGCTGATTTAAATTATAAATATACGAAACATGATTCATTTTTATATTCATAAATATTTCACCAACTCTTCCATATTCATGCTATATGGGACTTTTATTCCAGCTTTATTTAAGGCTTCAGCCAATTCAATAATGAAAGGAGCTTCTAAAGAATTCATACTTAAAAATTCTTTGTCAAATAAGATTTCTTGAGGAGTTCCAATTTTAATCACTTTACCATTATTAATTACCACAATTTCGTCCGCAAATAAAGCCTCTTCGATATGATGTGTTATCGATAAAATCGAAACATTTTTATTTTTTTCTTTTAACTGATGAATGACATCAAATATCTCTTTTTTTCCAGTTGGATCTAGCATACTTGTTGCTTCATCTAAAATCAAAAATTCAGGTTGCATGGCTAAAACTCCTGCAATAGCTACCCGTTGTTTTTGTCCTCCACTCAAGTTTGTCGGTTCCGATTCTAAAAATTCGAACATATTCACTTTTTTGGCATACTCTTCAATAATAGCATCCATATCATTAGGGTCTACGCATTTATTTTCAAGCCCAAAAGCGATATCATCACGAACTGTTGCCCCAATAAATTGATTATCTGGATTTTGAAAAACAATTGCAATTTTAGAACGAATTGCACTTAAGTTTTCTTCATTTAATAACAAATCATCCACATAAATAGAACCTTTTTGGGCTTCAAGTAAACCTATCGCTAATTTAGCAATCGTAGATTTACCACTACCATTATGTCCCAATAAAACGGTATATTTTCCTTTTTTTATCGTCAAATTAAAGTCCTTTAAAAGGGGAGATTGATCTTGATATCCAAAATCAACATTTTCAAAACGAATTGTGCTCATCTTCATCTCTCCTTTGCAATTATTAATTATACCATAGATGAATAATAGAAATATATACTTTAATGATGATTTTATAAAAAAAAGAGTCCATAAGGACTCTTAATTAACTATTTTACAAATTGAACAATAGCCATTGGAGCATTATCTCCACGTCTATTATAAGTTTTGATGATTCTAGTATATCCACCATTACGGCTAGCATATCTAGGACCTAATTCTGTAAATAATTTTTGTAAAGCAGTTTGTTGTTTTGCATTATCTACAAACATTTCTCTTACTACAGCAGCAGCTTGACGTCTTGAATGTAAATCACCTTTTTTAGCTAAAGTTACCATATGATCAGCTAAAGAAACTAAGCTTAGTGCTGTTGTTTGAGTTACTTCAACTTGTTCTTTAATAATTAAATGAGTTACTAAAGTACGCAATTGAGATTTACGTTTTGATGTAGTATATGGAGATTTATCATTAACTCCTGCTTTACCGTGAATTTTATTACGTGCCATGTTCTTACCTCTTTCCTAATCGCTAATCTTAAATGAGAGTCCGCAACCTTTTAATTTTTCACGAACTTCTTTAAGAGATTTTTTACCTAAATTACGAACTTTCATCATATCTTCTTCTGTTTTTAATGTAAGTTCTTGTACTGTTAAGATATTTGCTCTCTTTAAACAGTTGTAAGATCGAACGCTTAAATCAAGTTCTTCAATTGACATGTCTTGATATTTATCATGTTCTTCTACTTGAGAATCATCGATTACTTTTTCATCAAAAATACTTAATGTTTCTAATTTAGCAAATAATTCTAAATGTTCAATAATAATTTTTGAACTTAGTGCAATCGCTTCTTGTGGAGTACATGCACCATTTGTTGTAACATCCATGATTAACTTATCATAATTTGATTCATGTCCTACACGAGTAGGTTCTACTTCAAATGCAACTTTTTTAATTGGTGTAAAATTAGAGTCGGTAGGAATTGTTCCGAAAGGAATTTTATTTGATTTATTCTTTTCCGCTAGAACATATCCTCTTCCTGTTTTTACATAAATCGTTGCATCAAGGTGTCCACCTTCTGCTACAGTACAAATATATGCATCTTTATTAATAACTTCTACACCACTTGGTGTAATGAAATCACCAGCTGTTACGACTTTTGGTCCAATAACTTTTACTTTAATTTCATTTTCTTGATTTGTAGCATAACTTTCGGAAACATAATTTACTGCTTTTAAGTTAAGAATTAATGAAGTAACGTCTTCTTCAACACCAGCAATAGCTGAAAATTCATGTCTAATACCTTCTATTTCAATCGCATACATAGCTGTGCCAGGAAGAGAAGAAAGTAAAACTCTACGAAGTGCATTTCCTAAAGTTGTACCGAATCCTCTTTCAAGTGGTTCAACTACAAATTTCCCACGATTTTCTTCAACACTATATTCATCAATTTTAAATTCAGGTTTTTTAAATTTTTCCATTTCGTTTCCTCCTATTTTAATTTTTTAACATCCTATTATGCTCTAGGACGTTTTGGAGGACGACAACCATTATGAGGAATAGGTGTAACATCAACAATGGTATTAATTTCAAGACCTGTTTGTTGTAAAGCTCTAACAGCTGCTTCACGACCAGGACCTGGTCCTTTTACGTTAACATCTACATATTTCATACCATGGCTTACTGCAACTTTTGCAGCAGCTTCACTTGCCATTTGAGCTGCAAATGGTGTTGATTTTTTAGAACCTTTAAATCCTAAAACACCTGCACTTGACCAAGTGATGGCATTTCCTGCTTCATCTGTAATGGTAACAATTGTGTTATTAAATGTAGAATGAATATGTGCAATACCTTTAACAACATTTTTTCTGTCTTTACGTCTTGTACGTGCAACAGTTTTATTATTTTTTTGTGCCATAAATATTCACCCCTTAACTATTTAGTTGCTTGCTTTTTATTAGCAATTGTTCTTGCTGGTCCCTTACGAGTACGAGCATTTGTTCTTGTTCTTTGACCACGAACTGGAAGTCCTCTTTTGTGACGTAAACCACGATAACTTCCAATTTCCATTAATCTTTTAATATTCATTGCAACTTCACGACGTAAGTCACCTTCTACTTTTAAGTGAGATACTTCTGCACGAATACGTGAAAGTTGTTCTTCTGATAAATCTTTTACACGAATATTTTCATCTACATCTGCAGCTTTTAAAATTTTTGTAGAAGTAGTATATCCAATACCGTAAATGTAAGTTAAAGAGATTACAACTCTTTTTTCACGTGGGATATCCACGCCTGCTATACGAGCCATTATTATTATCCTCCTATGAATTAGCCTTGTCTTTGTTTGTGTTTTGGATTTTCACAAATAACCATCAAGCGGCCTTTACGACGAATAATTTTGCACTTATTGCAAATTGGTTTAACTGAAGGTCTTACCTTCATAAATACAACCCCCTTTGGTTTTTTCTATAATTTTTTTATTTGTGTCTAAAAGTAATACGCCCACGTGTTAAATCATATGGAGAAAGCTCTAAAGTAACTCTATCACCAGGTAAAATGCGAATGTAATTCATACGGATTTTACCAGAAACGTGGGCAAGAATTATCACGTCATTCTCCAAAAGTCTAGCTTTAAACATTGCATTAGGTAATGCTTCTACAATAATCGCTTCGACTTCTATAACATCTTGTTTAGCCAAATTGTTTTCCTCCTATTTTTATAGTTTAGTTAAAATTTCATAACCATCTTCTGTAATGACAATTGTGTGCTCATAATGAGCCGCTAAACTATGGTCAGCAGTAACCACACCCCAACCATCTTTTAAGACTTTAACATCTTTTTTTCCTATATGAACCATTGGTTCAACAGCAATTACCATTCCAGTTTTTAATAATGGTCCATGTCCAGATTTTCCATAATTAGGTACCATTGGATCTTCATGAATCGATGTTCCTACTCCATGACCTGTATAATCAACTGGACTTGTATATCCATGTTGTTTTACGTATTCTTCAATGGCGGCTGAAATATCACCAACATGATTTCCAGGTTTCGCTTGTTTTAAGCCTTCAAATAAAGCTTCTTCTGTTACTTTCATTAACTCTTTTGCTTCACTTGAAACATTTCCAACAGCATAAGTCCATGCTGAGTCTCCGTGATATCCTTGATAACAAGCGCCTACATCAACTGATACAATATCCCCATCTTTTAATTTTCTATTATCCGGTATTCCATGTATCACCATATCATTAATCGATACACAAACAGATCCAGGAAAACCTTGATATCCTTTAAAAGAAGGCGTTGCACCATTTTGGCGAATAACCTTTTCAGACAATTTGTCTATTTCTTTAGTAGTGATTCCAGAAACAATATGCTTTTTTAGTTCCTCATGAACTAAAGCGACAATACGACCGGCTTCTTTTAATAAAGCAATTTCTCTTGGTGTTTTTCTGATAATCATTTTCTACTCTCCTAGTTCTTTCACAATATCTTTTAATACCTTGTGAATTTCTTGGTTGCCATTGACACTGACAAGCAAATCTCTTTCTTGATAAAATTCAATCAAAGGTTTGGTTTGTTTTTCATAGGCATCAAGACGAACCATAACGCTATCAATATTGTCATCTTTGCGAATGTAAAGATTTCCACCACATCGATCACAAATCCCCTCTTTAATTGAAGGACAATGGATAATATGGTAAGAAGCTCCACATTGCTTGCACATTCTTCTTCCCGTTAATCTTTGTAATAAAGCATCATTGGGAACAAAAATTTCAATGACATAATCTAGCTTCATATTTAATTCTTGTAAAATTTTCTCTAAATCAATGGCTTGTGGAATTGTTCGAGGAAATCCATCAAGAATAAAACCATTTTTACAATCTTCATTAGCTAATCGTTCTTTCACGATTTTTACCGTTACATCATCAGGAACAAGCATTCCTTTTGTGATATATTTGGCAGCTTCATTCCCTAATGGTGAATGTTTGTCAATTGCTTGACGAAACATTTCACCAGTTGAGATATGTGTTATTTGATATTTTTTAGCAAGTTCTACAGCTTGTGTTCCCTTGCCAGCTCCAGGAGCACCAAATAAAATTAGGTTCATTTTAAATGTAATCTCCTAGAATTTAAATGTTTTATAATTCTTTTCCGCAACGTATCCTTCAATTTGTTTAGTTGTTTCAAGAGCTACACCGACAACGATGATAAGTCCTGTTCCACCAAAAGAAGAAACTCTTAATGCTGGGAAAATTAATGGAACGATTATTGGTAATGCTGCAATAAATGCTAAGGCAAGAGCACCACTAAACGTTACACGATTTAAAACTCTACTTAAATAATTTCTTGTTTCACTTCCAGAACGAATTCCTGGAATATAAGATCCTTGCTTAGTCAAGTTTTCTGATAATTTTTCAGGATCAATTTGTATATGAGCATACATAAAGCTAAATAATACAATTAATATTAAATAAATAATTAATGCAAGTGGCCAACCATGAACTGTCTCTGTCAAAGAGAAAATTCTTTGAACATTTTGATAAGCAGCTCCCTCTGGATTAATAAAGCCCATAATTGTTACTGGAGCAGTAAGTACTGCTTGAGCAAAAATAACAGGAATTACACCACTCGGATTTAATTTGATTGGCAAATAATTCATATGTGAATTACTTTGACTCATTGTTGCTTTTGATTGTTGAATTGGAATTTTACGAACTGCTGTTTCAGTAAAGATTACAAATACAATAATTGCTAAAGTGTAAACTAAATATGCTAAGAATTTTAAAATACCATTGAATGATTCAGCACCAGTAGATGAAACTGGAACTAAAATATTATATACTTGTGTGAAGTTTCCAGGAATTCCTTTGATAATTCCGGCAAAAATAATCATTGATACCCCATTACCAATACCTTTTGAGGTAATTTGGTCACTGAGCCATAATGTAAACATGGTACCAGCAAGTAATACGGCAATAATATAAATATAACCGAGCCATAAACGATTTGTTTCAGCTAAAGAACCACCAAACATAGCGGTAAAATCGATTAATCCTCTATTTTGTAAAGTAACGATAATACCATATGCTTGAACTGCACCAAGAAGTAAACCTAAATATCTTGTAATATCATTTATCTTTCTTTTTCCTGCTTCACCTTGTTCACCCAATTCTTGCAATGCAGGTAAAACCCCTAATTGCAATAATTGAATAATAATAGATGCCGTAATATAAGGAGAAACCCCTAAAGCAAAAATGGAGAATTGGTCTAAAGCGCCCCCACTTAATAAATTCATCACACCAAGTAAATCATTACTAGCAACGACATTCCCAATTCCAGATGAATCCACACCTGGAACGGTAATTAACAATCCAATTACATAGATGAATAAAATACCTAATGTAAATAAGATTCGTCCTCGAACATCTTTGTTTTTAAAAGCATCTATAAATTTAGTAAACATTAAGCAATCACCTCAACTTTTCCTCCAGCTTCTTGAATTGCTTTGGTAGCAGAAGCAGAGAATTTATGAGCTGATACAGTAAGTTTTTTTTCAAGCGTTCCTACACCAAGTATTTTAACTCCACAGTGTTCTTTATTCACAAGACCTGCTTCTTTTAATAATACTGGAGTAACAACGGTTCCTTCATCAAACTTATTTAAATCTTTAACATTTACAATAGCATAAACTTTACGTGTATAGTTTGTAAAACCAATTTTTGGTAAAGTACGGTATAAAGGCATTTGACCCCCTTCGAATCCAAGTCTTACGCCTCCACCACTACGTTTGTTTTGACCATTCATACCTCTTGAAGATGTTTTACCACATCCTGAAGCGATACCTCTTCCAACTCTAACACCCTTTTTACGAGCGCCTTCTGTAAACTTAAGTTCATTTAGTTTCATGTGTTGCACCTCCTATTCTAGATACATTAGAGAATTAATGTTTAATTTCATTAACTGTTTTGCCTCTTAAAGCGGCAACTTTTTCTACTGTCTTTAAGTTTTCAATTGCATTGATTGTTGCTCTAACCATATTAATAGATGTACGAGAACCATATACTTTTGAATAAATATTGGTAATTCCTGCAAGTTCTAATACAGCACGAACTGGTCCACCAGCAACAACTCCTGTACCTTCTGGAGCAGGTTTTAAAAATACACGGCAAGCTCCATGTCTTCCAATAACAGTGTGAGGAATTGTTCCTCCCTTTACCATTGGAACAACCATTTGGTTTCTTCTAGCTCTTTCGCTAGCTTTTTTGATACCATCTGGTACTTCATTTGCTTTTCCAGTTCCCATACCTACATGTCCTTTACGGTCACCAGCAACGATAAGAGATGCAAATCGCATTTTACGTCCACCTTTTACAGTTTTTGAAACACGATTAACTGCAACTGTTCTTTCTTCAAATTGATCATTTCTTTCTTGACGAGGACGACGTTGACCTTTGTTAAAAGGTCTTTTTGCACCATGTGGATGACGTGGAGCGTCAGCTTTAGGTTGTTCAACTGGTTTAACTTTATTTTCTTCCATTTTCTGTCCTCCTAGAATTCTAAGCCGTTTTCTCTTGCAGCTTCTGCAACTGCTTTAACACGGCCGGTATATAAGTAGCCACTACGATCAAAAACTACTTTTTTAATATTTGCTTTTAATGCTTTTTTTGCAATATCAGCACCAACTAATTTTGCTCCTTCAATATTTCCACAATTTTGTAATTTTAAAGCTAATGTTGAAGAAGAAACTAATGTTTTTTGATTTACATCATCAATAATTTGTACGTGCATATGAGAATTTGAACGATAAACGCTTAGACGAGGACATTCTGGAGTTCCAGAAATCTTGTTACGAATTCTTAGATGACGTTTTTGACGTGAAACATTTTTTGAAATCTTATTAATCATAATTTCCTTTTTCCTTTCTATTTAGCGGTTATTTCCCAGCTTTTTTGCTTTCCTTGCGTCTAATAACTTCTGTACTATAGCGAATACCTTTTCCTTTGTAAGGTTCAGGTCCTCTTTTTGCACGAATTTCAGCAGCAACTTGACCAACAACTTCTTTGCTGCATCCACTTACATGGATTTCTGTTGGTGAAATCACTTCAATTTTAACACCATCAACTGGTTTAATAAAAATTTGGTGTGAATAGCCTAAATTTAACACTAAATTTTGACCTTCCATTTGTGCTCTATAACCAGTACCGGTCATTAACAAAATCTTTTTAAAACCTTCAAAAACACCTTGAACCATTCCATTAATAATAGAACGAGTTGTACCATGCATTTGTTTTGCAGGTTTTGTTTCATTAATGCGATGAACCCATACTTGATTATCTTTTACTTCTACTGTAACTAAATTGTTAAATGTTTTTGTAAGTTCACCTTTAGGACCTTTAACTGTTACAGTTTCATTGTTGACAATTACTTCAACACCTTGTGGAAGATCGATATGTTTATTTCCAATACGTGACATATTTACCTCCTACCAAACATAAGCTAGCACTTCTCCGCCAATATTTTTTGCGCGTGCTGCTTTGTCTGTCATAATTCCTTGTGAAGTTGAAATAATTGCAATTCCTAAACCATTTAAAACTCTAGGTAAATTTTCAGCACCTACCGTAATTCTTAAACCTGGTTTTGAAATTCTTTTTAAGTTTGTAATAACTCTTTCTCCGTTTGCACCATATTTTAAAGTTAGAGTTAACACTTTTTTAACTTCACCTTCAACTTTATAATCTACGATATAACCTTCATTAAGTAAAACAGACGCAATTGTACATTTTACTTTTGAAGATGGCATAGATACGGTTTCATATTTTAATTGATTTGCATTGCGAATACGGGTTAGCATATCTGCAATTGGATCTGTCATAGCCATTGTTTCTCTCCTCCTTTTTACCAACTAGATTTTTTAAGACCAGGAATTTGGCCTTTATAAGCTAGTTCACGAATGCATATACGGCATAATTTGAATTTACGAATTACAGAATGAGGACGTCCACAACGTTCACATCTTGTATATTCGCGCACTTGAAATTTTTGTTTTCTTTGTTGCTTAGCGATAATTGATTTCTTTGCCATGTTCTTGTCCTCCTATCTTTCAAAAGGCATACCGAATTCTTTTAATAATTCTCTGCCTTCTTCATCTGTTTTTGCAGTAGTAACAATTACGATGTCTAATCCACGAACTTTTACTACTTTATCATAATTGATTTCAGGGAAAATCAATTGTTCTTTAATACCTAAAGTGTAATTTCCACGTCCATCAAAAGCATTTGCAGAAACACCATGGAAGTCACGTACACGTGGTAATGAAATGTTAATTAATTTA
Source organism: uncultured Bacillota bacterium (assembly GCA_905197115.1). Classification (GTDB taxonomy): domain Bacteria; phylum Bacillota_I; class Bacilli_A; order RFN20; family CAG-631; genus Caccosoma. The sequence continues at coordinate 19,685 of CAJJXN010000015.1, forward strand.
TTTAAGAAATCATACATTCTATCTCCACGTAAAGTAACTTTTACCCCAATTGGCATTCCTTCTCTTACTTTAAATGTAGCAATTGATTTTTTTGCTTTTGTAACAACTGGTTGTTGACCTGAAATTAATTTTAAATCTTCAACTGCAGCATCAATTAATTTTGAATTTGTAGTTGCATCTCCTACTCCCATATTTAAAACGATTTTTTCAATGTGAGGGATTTGCATTACAGATTTATAATTAAATTTCTTCATAAGATGTGGTGCTATTTCGTTTTTATAACGTAAAACAACAGCTGAGTGTTCTTTTTTTGCATTTGCTCTTACTGGAATTAAAGTTGGTTTAACTTCAACTTTTTCTTCAACTACTTCTTTAGTAGTTGCTTTTTTCGTAGTTGTCTTTTTAACTGTGCTACCATCAGATGCTACTTTCTTTGTAGTTGTTCTTTTAGCTGGTGCTTTTTTTACAGGAGCATCAGCAGTTTCACTAGCAACTTTTTTAGTAGTAGTTCTAGGTTTTTTTACAACAGTTTTTTCTTCATTTGTAATTTCTGCCATGTTTTCTCCTCCTAATCTAATTTAGCGCCAGACGCATTTTTTCCCTTTGAAACGCGTACTTTCACAATTTTACCCTTAACTTCTTCATTTACATATCCAACACGAACAGGTTTTTTCGTTTTTGGATCAAGAATCATTACATTTGAAACATGAATTGGAGCTTCTTTCTTTGTAATAGTTCCTTCTGTATTTTGTTGATTTGGTTTATTATGTTTTGTAACCATATTTAAACCTTCAACGATTACTTTTTCTTCTTTTGGAAAAGCTTTTGTAACAACGCCTTCTTTTCCTTTTTCGTGTCCAGTGATGACAACGACTTTATCGCCTTTTTTGATTTTCATATTGCTACCTCCACTATAACACTTCTGGAGCAAGAGAAATAATTTTCATAAAACTTTCTCCCTTGTCACGAAGTTCACGAGCAACTGGTCCGAACACACGTGTGCCACGTGGTGTTCCATCATCTTTAATAATAACTACAGCGTTATCATCAAAAGAAATATGAGAACCATTTTCACGAGTTACACCTTTTTTCGTTCTAACTACAACTGCTTTAACTACATCGCCTTTTTTGATTTCTGCATTTGGTGCTGCAGTTTTTACTGCACAAATAACGATGTCGCCAATATTAGCAAATCTACGTTTTGAACCGCCAAGTAAACGGAAAGCCATTACTTCACGAGCACCAGAGTTGTCGGCAACAACTAATCTACTTAAATTTTGTATCATAATGTAGCCTCCCTTATTTTACTTCTTCAGCTCTTTTAGTGATTTCTAATAAACGGAAACGTTTGGTTGCAGATAAAGGTCTAGTTTCTGCAATTTTAACTGTATCTCCAACTTTTGCTTCACTATTTTCATCATGAGCTCTATATTTTTTTGTTGATGTAAAGTTTTTGTTATAGAGAGGATGCTTTTCACTTAAAGTAACTTCAACAGTAATTGTTTTTTCATTTTTTGTTGAAACAACCGTTCCAACAATTACTCTTCTACGATTTCTTTCCATATTATGCGTCCTCCTTTTCAGTTTCTCTTTCTTTTAAGATTGTAAGAATTCTAGCAATTGTCTTTTTAACTTCATGAATTTTTCCAGTTTCAGTAAGTTGACCTGTACCTTGTTGGAAACGAAGTGCAAATAATTCTTGCTTTAATTCACTTACTTTTTTAATCAAATCTGGAGTTTGAATTTCTCTAATTTCAGCAACTGTCATTATTCTTCACCCACTTTTTTTCTAGCCACGATTTTTGTATCTACTGGCAATTTATAGGATGCAAGTTTCAAAGCTCTTTTTGCATCAGCTTCTGGAACTCCACCAATTTCAAACATAATTTTTCCTTCTTTAACGACTGCTACCCAAAGTTCAGGAGAACCTTTACCAGAACCCATTCTGACTTCAAGTGGTTTTTTCGTTTTTGCAAGTTGTGGGAAAATTCGAATCCAAATTTTTCCGCCTCTTTTTGTATATCTTGCAATGGCAATACGAGCCGCTTCAATTTGACGGTCACTAATCCAAGCACCTGTTGTTGCTTGTAGACCCCATTCACCAAAAGCTACTTCGTTTCCACCTTTGGAATGACCTTCATATTTTAAAATGTGAGGTCTTCTATATTTTGTTCTTTTTGGCATTAACATAGGCTTATTCTCCTTTCTTTTCAGTAGAAGAATCTGCTTTGTTTCCCTTTGTTGGAATGATTTCACCACGACAGATCCATACTTTAACTCCTAAACGACCATAAGTTGTATGTGCTTCTGCTGTAGCATAATCAATATCACTACGAAGTGTATGTAAAGGTACAATTCCTTCACTATAACCTTCACTACGAGCAATATCTGTTCCACCAAGTCTTCCACTTACTTCTGTTTTAATTCCTTTAGCTCCTGCTTTCATTACGCGTTGAATAGCTTTCTTTTGAGCAGTTCTAAAAGATTGACGTTTTTCTAATTGTTCTGCAATGCTTTGTGCAACTAAGACAGCCACTAAATCAGGGTTAGAAACTGCAACAACATTTACTTTTAATTCTTTTCCCTTTACTAATTTTTTCAATTCTTTTTTTAGTGCTTCAATTTTAACACCATCTTGTCCTAACACAACACCAGGACGAGCTACATTAATATGTAATGTAATGCCTGTTTTTGTTCTTTCGATGTCTACTTTTGAAAGAGCAGCATCTTTTAATTTTGTTTCTAAATATTCACGGATTTTAATATCTTCAACAAGGAAAGTACCAAATTCTTTATCAGCATACCATTTAGATTCAAAATCTCTATTAATACCAAGTCTTAATCCAACTGGACTTACTTTTTGACCCATGCTGTTTCCTCCCTATCTTTCATCGCTTACCACGATGTTAATGTGGCAAGTTCTTTTTAAAATTTTATGAGCACTACCTTTAGGTGCTGGTCTAAATCTTTTTAAAGTTCTTCCAGGACCAACCCAAATTTCTTTTACATATAATTTAGATTCATCCATTTTAAAGTTATTTGTTGCATTTGCAGCAGCAGATTTAATTAATTTAGAAATTACAGGTGATGAAGATTTATTTGTAAATGCTAATAAATCTAATGCATCTTGAACTGATTTTCCACGAACTAAATCAACAACTAATTTCGCTTTTTGAGGAGTAATGCGAATATTATTTACACTAGCTTTTGCTTCCATTTCTCATTACCTCCTATTTCTTAGCTGCATTAGCAGCTTTATCTTCAGCGGTATGACCTGTATGTCCTTTATATGTTCTTGTTGGAGCAAATTCTCCTAATTTATGACCAACCATATCTTCAGTTACATATACTGGTACATGTTCATGACCGTTATATACAGCGAATGTATGTTCTACAAATGATGGGAAGATTGTAGATCTTCTTGACCAAGTTTTGATAACTTCTTTTTTACCAGACGCATTTAACGCTTCAACCTTTTTTAATAAATGAGCATCCGCGAATGGTCCTTTTTTAATACTACGTGCCATGTTTTCTCTCCCCCTTATTTATCATTCTTACGTCTAATAATTAACTTACTAGATTGTTTTTTATTTTTACGAGTTTTAACACCAAGAGCTTTTTTACCCCAAGGAGTCATTGGAGAAGGTCTACCAATTGGACATTTTCCTTCCCCTCCACCATGAGGGTGATCATTAGGATTCATTACAGAACCTCTAACAGTTGGACGAACACCTTTCCAACGATTACGTCCTGCTTTACCTAAGTTAACTAAGTTATATTCATCGTTACCAACAACACCAATCGTTGCTTTACAATTTCCAAGAATTTTACGAACTTCACCAGAAGCCATACGTAAAGTGACAAATCTGCCTTCTTTACCTAAAATTTGAGCACTTGCTCCAGCACTACGAATAAGTTGTCCACCACGACCAGGGTGTAATTCAATATTATGAACAAATTCCCCATCAGGGATATTTGCTAAGAATAATGCATTACCAACTTTAATATCTGTTTTTTCTCCAGATACAATCACATCATTCACTTTGATTCCTTTTGGAGCTAAGATATATCTTTTTTCTCCATCTACATAATGAATAAGTGCAATGTTAGCAGTACGATTTGGATCATATTCAATCGCTACTACTTTACCATTGATGCCATCTTTTTCTCTTTTGAAATCAATGATACGATATTTTTGTTTGTGTCCTCCACCTTTATGACGACAAGTAATTTGACCTTGATTATTACGTCCACCTTTTTTGTTAAATGACATTAACAAACTTTTTTCAGGAGTGCTTTTTGTAATTTCATCATTGGTTAATTGAGTCATGTTACGTCTACTTGGCGTAACAGGTTTAAATGTTTTAATACCCATTTTTTCTTCCTCCTATATTTATTCTTTATTTATCTTTAGAAAGCACATTATTGTGCAGCTTCTTTATAAAGGTCTAAGCTTTGTCCTTCAGCTAATTTAACAATTGCTTTTTTATAGCCAGGAACTTGTCCTTCATAACGACCCATTCTTTTTGCCTTTGGAAGAACATTTATTGTGTTAACTTTTGCAACTTTAACACCAAATATTGCTTCAAAAGCATCTTTGATTTCATCTTTTGATGCATCTTTAGCCACAACAACAGTAATTCTATTTTCTTGTTGGGTTAATTTCATTGTTTTTTCAGTAACTAATGGTTTAATAATTACATCAAAATATTTATCAACAATTTTTTTAGTATTTTCTACAGCTGGTTGAGCTTCTTTTTTTGCCTTAGCCATTATCTAAATACCTCCTCAATTTTTGCAAGTGCTTTTTCACTTACAATCAAAGAATCATGTTTTACAATATCATAAACATTGATTCCTGTAGGACGAACAACTTTTAAATTCTTAATGTTTCTAGCGGAAAGAATTGTTGCATTGTCATCTTCTTCAACAACAAGAAGTACTTTTGCTTTTGCATTTACGTTTGCTAATACTTTTGCAAATTCTTTTGTTTTAGGAGTTTCAAAGTTAAATGCATCTACGATGATTAAATCTTTATCATTTACTTTTTCACTTAAAACAGATTTTAATGCAAGACGCGCTTCTTTTCTGTTTTGTTTAATTTTATAATTTTGATTTCCAGTAGGACCAAACACGTTTCCTCCACCAACCATTTGAGGAGCTGTTGAAGAACCTTGACGTGCTCTACCTGTACCCTTTTGTCTAAAAGGTTTTTTGCCACCGCCACTCACTTCACTACGTTTTAATGTTTTTGCAGTAGCTTGACGTTCATTTGATCTTGCAACCATAATTGCATCAAATACAACTTGTTTATTGTATTCAACAGCGAAAATAGATTCAGATAATGAATAATCTTTTACTTTTTCACCATTTTGATTTAAAACATCATATTTCAATTCCATTTTTGCAAACCTCCTTATTCAGCATCCGCACTACGAACAAAAAGTGCTTTAGCTGCAGGAACATGTTTTGTAAACTTAACTGCTGAACGAATTGTAACTAATCCTTTGTTTGGTCCAGGAATTGCACCTTTAATTAAGATAGCATTTTTTGCTGGATCAACAGCTACAACTTGTAGATTCAATACAGTTGTTTGAACATTTCCCATATGACCTGGCATTTTAGTACCTGGATGAATACGGTTATTTGTACGACCATTTGTTGCGATAGAACCAATTCCACGGTGATAACCTGAACCATGTCCCATAGGTCCCTTTGTATATCCATGACGTTTGATTGAACCTTGGAATCCTTTTCCCTTGTTTACGCCAATAACATCAACAAGTTCACCAGCCTTGAATAAATCTACGCTGATTTGATTTCCAACTTCATAAGCCATCATTTCATCGCCTTTAACTTCTTTCACAAACATTTTTGGGGTTGTGTTTGCTTTTTTAACATGACCTAATTCTGCTTTAGTAGCACTTTTTTCTTTTTTATCTTCATAACCTAATTGAATAGCTTCATAACCATCTTTTTCAATTGATCTTTTTTGAAGAACAACATTAGGTAAAACTTCTACTACTGTTACTGGAATAAAAGTTCCATCTGTTGCAAAGACTTGAGTCATGCCTACTTTTCTACCTAGAATAGCTTTCATTTTTTCTCCTCCTTACAACTTATAATTTAATTTCAATGTCTACACCACTTGGTAAAACTAAGTTTGTTAATGTATCCATTGTTTTTGGGGTTGGATTTACGATATCAAGCAAACGTTTATGAGTTCTAATTTCAAATTGTTCTCTTGAATCTTTATACTTGTGTACTGCACGTAACACCGTATAAACTTGTTTTTCTGTAGGTAATGGAATTGGTCCAACCACAACCGCTCCAGTACTCTTTGCGGCTTCTATGATTTTTGCCACAGAACTATCTAATGTTTTGTGATCATAGGCCTTTAATCTAATTCTGATTTTTTTACTTTTTGCCATTTAAATTTTCTACTTTATAGCTCTTGCCATCCAATGTAGGGTATGTAAAACCTTGGTCTGAATTATTGTATTTTAACTTTACAGTAACATTTTGTACGCTGATGCCCTCCGGCATATTATCAGTGATTGTATATTTGGTTGCATTTTTATCCATTGTAACCCTTACAATCCATGTGAGCGTTCCGCCAT
>CAJJXN010000016.1 GCA_905197115.1 uncultured Bacillota bacterium
ATGGCTTGTAGGAGTTATGCTAGGCAATTTCCACGTAAGGCAGCAAGCTTTATTTTGACTGTTTGTATGCTTATGGCTTTAATTTTTATATTGCTTTTTCAATTGAAAGCAGATTCTGCACGAGGACGCCTTTTAATATGGAAGAATACCTGTACTGCGGTGATGGAAAAGCCACTTATGGGGTATGGACCGGGAAGTTTCCAAATGGTTTATGGAAAGGCGCAAGCTGCTTATTTTGCAGCAGGTAATGGTACAATGGAGGAAAAAAGAGTGGCAGGATATGCTGAATATGCATTTAATGAATATTTGCAATTTTGTTTGGAAGGTGGGATCGTTTTATTGTTACTGATTTTATCGTTTGGTATATCTGTTTTTAAACGAGGGATTGCCAGTAAACAGTATGGCTTTTGTGGAGCGCTGTTTTCGCTAGCAATATTTTCTTTTTTTTCTTTTAAAATCGTAGGATTTGTCTTTTTGTCTCCAATGTAGTTCATTTGATCAATTTGACCTTTAATTTGTAAGATGCCATTATCTGTATCCATTTTTGAAATTGTTAAATTTTTCCCTTTGATGTGTAGGGTTCCATAAGGGGTAGAAATTAAAAATTCCTGACTATCAAAACTTTGAATTGTTTTGATTCCTGTCATTTCTAAAGTATTTCTTTCCTTTAATGTGATAACATGTGGTTGATTCATTGTTGTAGAAAATTGTTCTTCCATAAAAAAACCTCCTACTGCAATTTATGCATACTAGGAGGCATTTATTCCTTCTTCTGAAATGATTTCATACAAAGAAGTCACTTCTGCTTTTGATTGTTTTAAAATATCGGTGTTAAGAACTCGTATAATTATCTTTTTATTTCCGAGGTAAAGTGTAATTTTATCATTTATATGTACAATACTTGAAGGTTTTGCAATTTTATCATTAATTTTAACTTGTCCAAAGTTAATGATATCTTTGCTAATTGTTCGTCTTTTTATAATTCGACATACTTTTAAATATTTGTCTAAACGCATTTTTATCACCAAAAATATTATACATAAAAAATGCTTAACTATCTAGTTGTTTTAAAATGAATTTTTTAAAATATAAACCGATTTCATTCTCACAATTTTGTAAAGAGCGATCGTTTTCAATTAAAATAAATAAACCATGTAATAAATCTCTACTAAATAATGGAAAGATATAACACATACGTGTTTCTATTTGACCAGTTACAATACAAAGGTTGCGTTTTTTAATAATCGCTTGTAAGTTAATTTCTTCAATAATTGATTTATCTAAATATTGATCTATATATAATTCGCTACCTTTACCATAACTTACTATAATTTTATCTGTATCAGCAATAATAATTGTGGCATTGCTGAATTCATTTACCACTTTTGCAATATTAAATAATTCTTCTTCCATTCCAAAAAGAGTAGAATATTTTTTTAACACAATTTTATTGTTTTCGTCCATGTAAATTTCTACATTATCACCTGTATTAATTCGTAAGTTTTTTCTGATTTCTTTTGGAATAACTATTCTACCTAACTCATCAATTCGTCGTACAATGCCTGTATCTTTCATTTGACTTCACCTCTTTTTTAGTATGCGTACTATTTATTTTTTTATAATCATTCTTTGTGGACTTTAAAAAATATTTTTAAAAGTGAATTTAAACGATTCTTTAATCAAAAATGATTCTTTCGCTTTCTTTTTACAAAAGTTCCATTTTTTTATTGATTTTTAAATGAAAAAATCCTATAATCATAAAGGGATAGCAATTTGCTTCAAAAGGAGGGATGTTAAATGCCAAAAACTGTAGTTCGTGAAAACGAATCACTTGATGATGCTCTTCGTCGTTTTAAAAGACAAGTCTCTAAAGCAGGAACTCTTGCTGAAGCACGCAAAAGAGAATTCTATTTAAAACCAGGAATTCGTAAAAAATTAAAATCTGAAATGGCTCGCCGCAAAGGTGGCTCTAGTCGTTAATTGGACATTATAAAACCTCGTTTTATTAAAAATGAGGTTTTTTTGTTGTAAAATCGAGTAAATAAAAGCATCCTTTCTACATTTTACCAAAAAAACAGTTGAAAAATGAACATTTTTATGATAAAATAATCACAACTTTTTTTAGAAAGGAAAGGATATATTATGAAAAATAAAAAAATGTTACTTATGCCATTGGCAGCTTTATTAGCTTTAGTTGGTTGTAAAACTAGTGGGTCAAATTCGAGTTCAACGGTAATCACCCCTGATCCAGATCTTCCATCTTCTATTGACGATGTTTATGAATTGCTTGAAACGGTAGAAGAAATGAGAGGATTAGCAAATCACGTGTATTTGTCTCAACCTTCTTATTTTGATTCAATTTTGGAAATGAATTTTTATGATGACAATTCTTATGATGCAAAGACGAGTCTTTTCGGAGAAGATGCAGCCATGGTTTATTTTGGACCATTACAAGGTGTTGAAAATAAGGTTGTAGAAGTCATGTCAATGGAAGGCGAAGTTGAAGCTTATACTAAGACAATTGGTACTGATGAACAAGCAAGTGTTGATCCAGACACATACATTACTATGGGCGATATTGAATGGTTAATGGGAAGTTTCTTAGTTTCTGGAAATGATGATTTTTCAGGTGTTATGATGGATATTATGATGGGTGATGAATTTAATGATGAAGAAGATTTATGGGTAAAACCTTGGAAAGTTTCTTCATCTATAAATGAAGAAACAAAGAACCTTGTTGTTCAATTAAATGGTGGATATTATGATATTACTTTTGATGAAAACTATGAGGATATTGATGGATTTTATTCAAAAACCTTAACCTTAATAGTAGATGAAGAAAGTTTCTTATTAAGCGCTAAATTAGAATCAGTAGTTTATAAAGCAAGTGATTTTGATGAAACTACTTTAGAAATTAAAGAAGATGCTACAGTTTTAGAAGAAGTTTTAGACTATGAAGCAATTGCAACAAAAGGTGAAAAATTGGATGCTACTAAAGGACATCTTTTATATGATCCTTTTAAAGAAAATCATTTAATTCCGCAAACTGCTACTATTAAAGTTGGAAAAGAAGATGCTGCAGGTAATTTAGTAGAAACAACTACTTTTGATTTAAATGATACATTTGCTTTTGAAATAGAAGGTTTAAATGAAACGACCATAGAAACAATGAGAATGTCATCTTCTAATCGTGCCGTTATTAATGGAAGTGGTACGATTAATGGAGTAGGAACTGCAACTTTAACATTTAATAGTGCTTATGTAGAATTTGAAGTAGAAATTACCGTAACGAAAAGTCTTGAATTTAGTGTAGAATATTTAAGTGATGGTGGTGCTAATTTAACTTGGGACGCTGTAGATGGTGCCACAAATTATGATATTTATGTTGTTTTTGAAGGAAGCGAAAAAGAACATCAAACAAATGTGACTACAAACACTTATAAATTACATTCTATATTTTTTAGTTCATGGTATGAAGGTGGATCAATTTTAGTGGAAGCAAAAAATGCAGCAGGAGAAGTATTATCTTCAGGTGTATGGGCGATTGTTGCTGGGGAACCAGAAGTAGAAAAAGATGCATTTGAAGGCACTTGGACACAAACAACTTCTGCTACGAATCATTTTACTTTTGATGGTGTGGGAAATGGAACTTTTGAAAATGGTTCTTTAACTATTACTTTCACTTACACAGTGGATGCAAATGGAAAACTTACTTTTGCCAATCAAACAAATACAGATGTTTTTGAATTTAAAGGAGCAAGTATTAATGCCTCTAATCAATTAGTTGTCAATGTTGAACAAGATTATGAAGATTATACTTGGACTTTTACTCACAATTAATTCATATTTTAAATAAAAAAATTAAAGGAGAATAGAATACTATTCTTCTTTTTTTTTGCATATAGTGAAAAGAGAAGGTGATTGCATGATTTATATTGAGGGAAACCAAATTCGAATTCAACTATTTAATAAAATATTAAGAGTCAGCGATAGTTGCATTATTGTAGCAATGAAAGATAAAAAAGTAATGATTGATGGTTATAAGTTATGCATTACTTATTTAGAAAAAACCGAAATCATTATAGTGGGTAGAGTAAGTCAAATTAAATTTGTATATGATGAGGCATGCATATGTTAAAATCTTTAGATAAATATGAAGTAAGAGTGTTTGATATATCAACTCCACTAAATCAACTTAAAGAAGAAAAAGTAACCTTATATCGTTTAAAGAAAATCGATGAATTTACGTATACTTTTTATGCTTCTCCTTATGCTAGAAATCGTATAAAAAAAGTTTTTAACAATCCTAAATTAATTCAAAAAGTAGGACTATTTCATATTATAGAAAATGCATTTAAATATAAAACAACGATTTTAGCGTTAATTGCATCTATTCTCTTGTTTTTCTTATATAGCAATCGAATTTGGAAAATAAATATCACAGGTGATGCCAATAAATTATATCCAGAAATTCAAAATACTTTACAAAAAAATAAGATTAAAGCGGGTATGAATAAAATCAATCAAGAATCTTTATTATTGATTGAAGATAAAATGCTTTATGATTTAAAAGATAAAATAGAATGGCTAGAAATTCGTATTAATGGTTCAACTTTGACTGTGAAATTTTTACAAAAACGAACTTCTAAACCACCTGTTTTATTAAATAATTCTCTATACGCGACAAAAGATGGAGTCATTCATTCCTTTGATATAAAAAATGGAGAAAAAGTTGTAAAAGTTAATGATTATGTAAAAAAAGGGGATTTATTAGTTAAAGATGTAGTCACTACAGATCAAAATCAAGATGTTTATGTGGGCACTTATGGAAGTGTATATGCTTATACTTGGTATACTGTGGATTCCACCTATATGTTAAAAGAAAATGAAACATATAATGAAGTAGATATCTTTACCAAATTATTAATGGAATCACGAAATGTCGTAGCAAAAGAAATTACAGAAAATGAGTCCATTAATAAAGAAAATGTGATACAATTTAAAAGAGAAGGTAAAATAATAACGATGAAAGTACATTTTACTTGTATCGAAGATATCACGAAGGAATGATTGAATGAAACACATCTTTGACTTAAATACTTATGACTTATCCTTAGAACAAATAAAAAAATTATTTGGGACAGATGATTCAAATATGCATAGGATTGAAAATTATTTTCAAGTATCTATTTTTGGAAATGGAGATAAACTATTTATAGAATCAAAAGAAGAGGATAACATCTCAAAAGTGTGTAAGAGCTTAGAGTGGATGATTAAATATATTAAAAAAGAAAAAGATATAGATAAAATGAGCATTGACCGAATTTTTCAACAAGCAAAAGATAATCAATACTTTGAAGATGAAGGCATAAAGTTTGTTACGACTTATCAAAAAAGAGTAATTAAGCCCAAAAATGAAAGCCAATTACGCTATTTTAAATTACTTGAAAAAAATACGATTATTTTTGCATTAGGAGCGGCTGGAACAGGAAAGACATTTTTAGCTGTTGCCTATGCCGTTGAACAATTAAAGAAAAATAAAATTCAAAAAATAATTATTACAAGGCCAATTGTGGAAGCTGGAGAAAATTTAGGCTTTTTACCAGGTGAATTAAAAGAAAAAGTGGATCCTTATTTGACACCCATTTATGATGCTTTAAATACTTTTTTAAGTGGAGAGGTAGTTCAAAAGTATATAGAAAAGGGAATGATTGAGATTGCGCCTTTAGCTTATATGAGAGGGCGTACATTAAGTGATGCAATCATCATATTAGATGAGGCACAAAACACTACAACAACACAGATGAAAATGTTTTTAACTCGCTTAGGATATAATGCTAAAATGATTATCACAGGTGATGAATCACAAGTTGATTTAAAAAAATCAGAAACAAGTGGATTAATTCATGCAAAAAACATTTTAAAAGAGATTGATCAAATTGCTTTTATTTCATTTTTAGCCAAAGATGTAGTTCGAAATCCATTGGTTGGAAAAATTATTCAAGCATACGATAAAGATTAATAAAAGATAGTCCGAAAGGACTTTTTTTTATTTTATAAAAAAAGAATGCTATTGACAAAAATATGCGGGGGGGGGGTATTATATAATTGTCTTCTTATACAAAGAAGAATTTTTATGTTATTAAAATTATAAAATGAGAAAAAATATATTCAAATGATGTTCATAAAGTAAAATAAAAGGAGAAACAATATGAAGCAAGGAAAAATTAACCTATTACTCATATTATGCACAATTGCATTAATTAGTGTTGGTTTTTCTTCTTGGCAAATTTCAAACGATTTTCATCCTAATGGACAATTTGTTGTAGATGATATTATTGATTTATCAAATATAATCAATATGGATGAAAGAAAGACATCTATGGGAATTTCGACATTTAAATTGGGGAATGAAGGATTTATTAGTAATGGTCAAATAACAAATGAAGCGAATCTTATTTATTTTTTTAAAATTAATAATGTTAAATTTTTAGAGGCTAATTTGGACAACACAAATTTTTCTTTAAGAGTAGAGTTAGAACAAAGTCCTTTAACGAATTTTAAATTAATTACATCTAAATATTTGGAATCTTATATTTATTTGGATACAAATGATTTAGGCTCATATAAAGAGGGTTATGCACTAAATATTGATGATGATAATAATTTTTGTTATGCAGAATTTATTTTAGCAGATGAAAAAATGGGAGTGAGCAACTTTTATTTTTCTCTTAAATTTAATTTTTTTATTTCTGATATTGAATCTTATAAAAATGAGATTGCTGCTTTTTCAGATGAAATAGCAGCTGGTTGTAGATTGAAAATATTTTTGGGGAATGCATTATGAAAAAGAAGACTTTAATTGCAGTAGTAACCTCACTTAGTGTGATTAATATAGCTAGTAATCTAGGTTATGGATTGTGGAACATTCATTTTGAAAATGATAAAGCAATGATAAAAACGGACAAAAATGCTACAGTAATCATTGAAAACTATTTAGTAAATAATGGCAAAGAAGAATCTACACCTTATGGACGCTTTGTAGATGTAGCTAGTGCTATTCGATCAGCTAATGAAAAAGTAAAAAATGGTTCAAGCATAACTGTTCACTCTTATCTTTTGCCAGGGTCGAATGCAGTTTTAGAAAATAGTAGTTTGACGCTTTTATCCGGTGTAAGTTTTTTCTTGCCTTACGAAGGAAAAACTGTTTTTATTGACGACAAAGACATATTTAAAGAATATATTAATTTCGGAATAGCTGATTCAAATAAAAATAATGTGAATCGCTATCGAAAAAATCTTTTAACTTTAAACAATTCAACTTTAACAATCTCAAATGGAGCAGCAGTGCACATTGGTGGAGAAATTGGAACTAAAGGAGTTGTACGTAATTATTCAGAAATTCTTCTTGATGAAAATTCTAAAATTAATTGTTCAGGGAATTTGTATGCTTATGGATATATTAAAGAAAAAAATAATATAAATGCAAATCAAGAAGGAAACCTTAATTATTATTTAAATGAGTGTGATCCTAAAAGATATCTTTCTTTTAGTAATACGGGATATTTAATGACATCTTTATCAATCGCGGATGTTTCTAGTGGCGGAACATTACAAACCTTGGTAGATAAAAAAATATGTCCATTTACCATTTTTGATTTTCCAAACATTCAAACTTATACAAAATTTGTAGATGGAGCAAAAATGGATGCCAAAGCACGAATTTCTGTAGGAAGTGGCACTTTAATACAATATTTTAGTGAAGATGTTCATATTATTGATAAAAAAGGGAGTAGCGCACTTTTTTTAACTTCTAATGCAGAAGCAATAGCTGACAGTTTTTTGGCCTTTGAATATTGCCCAAGACAAGAAGGTATTACGATAAATGAAGCGACTTCACCTACAAGAGTTTATATTAATACGAATGTAGATATTGGAAACATGGTTATTAAAGCTTCAGTAGTAACGATTGATACAAAAGAATATTTTCTTCCAATTTCATATAAAATTAAGCCATATGTCTTATCCAAGGCGTCTTTTAGTATTGGAAATAAAATGAAATTTATGCCTGGTTCTGAGATTGTGGTTTTAAAAGAGGGAGAAATGAAAGTAGATTCTTCAGCTATTTTTTATAAATCAGGAGATTTAGATGATATTCAAGGATCAAGTTCTTCTTATATTGGAAAAGACACGGCTAAACTATTAGTGAATGGAACTATGAAACTTACACAAAATGGGAAATTGGGAGCTTATGTTGAAACAACTAATACAGATGGCTCTGCTTCACTTGATTTTACAGCTGTCAATAGTGCTGATAATTTTACTGTTGTTGCAACTGAAGGAGTCAATTCGGATGAGGTAAAAGTTATTTCAAGTGGTCCATTTCTTAACGATGATGGTACGATATCTGATGCTCAATTTGGGCCATCTCTTTCGGTTACTTCTGACGCCAATGGAAAAATGTGTTGGACAGGAGATCGTGTCTCTACTCGCAAATTAGCCATTGAAATTGATCAAAGCGTTTCGTATCAATATAAAGTTGGCAATTATCAAGTTTATCAAGCTGATGATGCTAATGGAACCAATGAAATCGAATTAACTAGCGGTTCCACTGATGGTAATAATAATTATGATTTACAAAATGGAAAATATGTAAAAATAGTAGTAACACGAGCTCATTCAGCTTCATTTACCAATTCTTCATATGTCTATAATAAAGATACTTATTTTAAAGTAACTTCAGATTTAACTTTAAATATTATTCCAAATGAAGGGGTAAGTTTATCTTTATTTACGCAAGGTACATCAGGAGCGGGTAGTACAAAATATAAAGTGACGGAAAAGGACACTGGTTATAGTGAAGAAGTAACTGCTAATGGTGATGTAATTTTAATTAAAGGAAGTAATTTTGAATATAAAGTGACAGCTAAAGGTACTGGAACTACTACTTTTGATAAAGTATATATTGCTCGAGGAAAAGGTGGATATTATTCATCTGCTGATGATATGACACCAGAAAAATATTGTGAACAATATAAGCTTACTGATATGAAAGAAATTAGTCAAACCTATACAGGCATAGCTGATGATAATTATACAATTTTTGCAACTAGAAAAAAACTTGGTGGTAGTTGTATTCTTCCAGATTCTCTAATTTTAATGGCAAATGGAAGTTATAAAAAAGCAAAAGATGTACAAGTTGGTGATGTTGCTATTTGCTTCAATCATGAAACAGGAAAATTTGATAATGAAGTAATAATTATCAATGATGATTTAGAAAAAGAAGCAATGGAATACAATGTAATCAATTTATATTTTAATGATGGTACAAGTACTTCTATTGTAGATGAACATGGTTTCTTTGATCTGGATGAAAAGAAATATGTATATATTCATGAGAATGATTATCATCAATACATTGGTCATCAATTTATAAAAGTAGCTGATAATCAAGAATTTAAAATTGTTACTTTAACGCAAGTTAATATCGAAAAACAATTTACTAAAATTTGTTCACCAGTTACAAGAAGACATTTTAATATTATT
The DNA here is from genome assembly GCA_905197115.1 of uncultured Bacillota bacterium. Taxonomy (GTDB): domain Bacteria; phylum Bacillota_I; class Bacilli_A; order RFN20; family CAG-631; genus Caccosoma. The sequence goes on from CAJJXN010000016.1 coordinate 9,547, forward strand.
TCAGATGGTATGTTAAGTATGCCAGGTGCTTTGTTAGGATTATTTAACATATTTGATTATGATTTAAATACATTACAATATGACCAAGAAAAAATGAAACAAGATATTGAAAAATATGGTTTAACATCCTATGAAGATATTAAAGAAAAAATATTATATGAAGTATATCATCTCATTCCAGGTGAATATATAGGTATCGCGATTGGTAAAGAAATATTAACATGGGAATTGTTTGACATATATATGGAAAGATGTAATAAATTTATAAAAAAATGGAACGATTATTCGCAAAAAGAATAAGAAAGAATTATTAAAATGGAGATAATAGGTCTCCATTTTTGTTTATAAACTGCTTTTTTAATTTGATAGGTAAAATTGTATTTTCATGTGATGATTGATAATAAAAAGGTCAAAGTAAATCATACTTTGACCTATTTTGTGTATTATTTATTATTCTGATAAAATTTAAAAATATCATCTAATAGATTTTCATTTGCAGTATTATTTTTTAACATTTCAATTTCAAAACGATAAGGAGGATAACTGACTTTTGAATTTTCAAAATCATAACTAACCCAAGGAGTTTCTAATATAAATATTTTATCTTGAAGTTTTGGGTGGTGAATAAAGTTTGATAAAGTTTGAAAACCGATTTTTCCTAAACCGATGTTTGCATGTCTATCTTTATGAGATCCGATTTCATTTTTTGAATCGTTGATATGACAAACTTTCAAGTTATGCAAACCAATAATAGAATCAAATTCTTGAATCAATTCATTTATTTGGCATAAATTATATCCTGCATCATGAATATGACAAGTATCTAAACATACTCCAATACATTCTTTTTTGTCGATTAAATCGATGATTTGTTTGACTTCTATAAAAGATGAACCAATTTCAGAACCTTTTCCTGCCATCGTTTCAATTAAAATTGTAATAGTTGGATACAATTCAAAAATTTGATTTAAAGCCGAAGCAACGCGTTTAATAGCTTCTAACTTATCTGCTTTTAAGGAGCATCCAGGATGTAATACTAAATATTTACAACCTATTTTTAAAGTTCTTTCAACTTCAGTTTTTAATAATCGAATGGATAAATTATATTTTTCATCATCTTCACAATTAGCCAAATTAATTAAATAAGGCGCATGAACAATAATGTTTTCTATCTTCATCCCATTTTTATTTATTAGTTGAATGGCTTCTTTAATTTTTAATTTTTCTAAAGGAGTGCGAAAAGTATTTTGTGGTGCTCCAGTATAAAACATAAATGTATTCGCTTGATAAGACAAAGCTTCAAGAACAGAATTTAGCAAATAATTTGGAGATGCCATTCCTACATGAGAACCAATAATCATATTTTATTCACCCTCTTTTGATGCAGCAATTGCTCGAGCAATTTGGCGTTTGCGAATGTCTTTTTGAATAATTTCACGTTTATGTTTTCTTTTTAATTTATCAACTTGAATTTTAATTTTTTTCTTATAATTTGGTTTTACTTTTTTGTTTTTATTTGTAGCAACTACTTTTTGAATTTTTAAATCTAATTCTGTAACTTTTTTTACTCTTTTTTTACGTGCATCAAATTCTTTGATTTCTTTCCATTCACCATTTTTAATTTCTTTATTTTTAAATTGAATACCTAATTGTTCTAACTTTGCAATGGTTTCTTTATCTTGATTTTTATAAATTGTAATGCATTGACCTGTTAAACTGCTACGACCACATCTTCCAGCACGATGCATATAAAATTCTAAATTGTTAGTAGGAAGTCCTAAAGAAATGACATGACTTACGCCTGCAATATCAATTCCACGACTGGCAATATCACTAGCTACAATATATTTAAATTCACCTTCAAGTGATTTTTTTATATTTCTTTTTCTTTCACGACTTTTTAAATCCCCATGTATCATTTCTACATCATATTCTAAATTGCTAAGATATCGATAAACTTCTTCTACTTCTTTTTTTGTGTTTGCAAAAATTAAACAAATATAAGGATTAATATTTTCTAAAATTAGATGAAGTGTTTCAAATTGACTTCTTCCGCGTGTAGGATAAAGAATGTGTTCAATATTTTGATGATTTGGATTTGAATCATCTTCCAATAAAATTGGATTTTTTAAATATTTTTTCATAAAAGAACGAATCCCTGCGGGAATAGTTGCACTGAAAACCATGATTTGAGCGTCATTTTTTATTAAAGATGCAATTTTATCTACTTCATTTAAAAATCCCATCTCTAAAGTCATATCGGCTTCATCAATAATAAAAGTATGAACCGTTGATAAATTAAGTGTACCTTTTTCAATCACTAATTTTTTTATTTTTTCAGGAGTTCCGATTAAAATTTGAGGCGTCACATTTAATTTATTTAAATCTTTATTTACATCTTGTCCACCTGTTAGACAAGTTATTTTAACTTCATTTTGAGTGCTAAAAAATTCTTTACAACGTTTATTAATTTGCAAGGCTAATTCTCTTGTAGGAACAAGAATAATGCTTTGTAAAGTTTGATCTTTGGGATTGATTTTGTTTGCTAAAGGAATTAAAAAAGAATGTGTTTTTCCACTTCCTGTTTTTCCTTTTCCAATTAAGTTTTGATTATTTAGTGCAACCGGAATAACAAGTGATTGAATTTTAGTGGGTTGCTTAAAATTTAAATTTTGTATTGCTTGCATTACTTCTATTTTTAATGAGTAATTTTCAAAAGAATTCATAACATCACTTCTACTTTCTTCATTTCTAATTATATAATAAAAAGTAACTATTGGCTAGTTACTTTTTAAAGGAAATAAATTAATAAAATCATTCCAATTATTATTAATAAAATGAATAAAACAAAGAGCGTTATTTTGGTTGGAGATTTTGGATAATCTCCTTGAAACTTTCCTGTTTGCCCATTAATGACGAAATGATATTTTTTATTTAATGTTTGATAGCTTCCATTATATAATGGACAAAGTAATTGTTTAAAGGTGACATCTTCATATTTTGTTTGAATGTTTAAAGAAGATACGGTATCTCCGCCAATTTCACAAATAATTTGATTTCGAATGACGTTATTCATTCTGTTTTTTGCTTGGTAAAATCCTTCTTCTAAATTAATAGAAGGTCTTTCTGCCTGGTAACCTAATAAGAATTTTTCATCATACTTAACTGCTTCGTTTAAGTTATATTGAGCCACTTGGTCAATATATTTGTCTAAAATATTTTTTGTCCCACGAATAACGATATCATCAAAAAAGCGAGAGGAAGAGCCACTAACAGGTGTCCAACGAATTCTGCGCTCTTGAACGATTCTTGTTTGATTACCAGAACGAATGGTTCTAGTTACGTAATAATAAGTTCCCCGCATCGCTGTATAACGACTATTTGTATTTGCATCATAAGTCCAAATAGGAATATAGACAGCATGATAAGAAGGATGAAAATAATCTTTTTTTATTTTTTTAGGTGCCCAAAAACGACTTTTAATCCATTTATAAAATAATTGATTATTTTCTTCTAAAGAAATTTTAAAAGGGACAACTCCTTCAATATGAATAATCTCATCTTCAATGTTTTGCTTAATCGTTTTATTTGACCCGCAAAAAGGACATTCCGTAGCAATTTGATTCTTTTCCATGACAATTAAAGCTCCACAATCTTCACAACGTATGTGTATGTTTTGATTATTATGGATAAGAGAATCTTGGTTCTCTTTATATTTTTTTAAATAAGTTTCAAAGTCAAATTCTTCAATCGTTTCTTCTTTTTTTAAAGGAATAATGGAGCCACAACTATCACAAACTAAATTTTGTGATTGAGGATCAAAATGAAGTGTGTATCCACAATTAGGACATTTTCCAGAAACTGAATCGGCTGTTAATTTATCATCATACATATAATTTCTCCTAAAAAATGCAATCTTTTGATTGCATTTTAATTAATTTAAAGATTCGCCACATTCAGGACAGAATTTAGCGCTAACTTTAACTTTATGATGGCATTTAGGACATTCTTTTTCCATTTCAACTTGAGCAGCACCACATTCAGGACAGAATTTAGTTCCTTCAGGAATTTCACTATGGCATTTAACACATGTTTTTGTTCTAGCTTTTAAAAGTTGACCACATTCAGAACAAAATTTAGTAGTAATTGAATTTTCATGATGACATTTAGGACAAATCACTACTTTTTCTGTTTTATTTGTGGCATTTGACATAGCATCTCCCATGATTTTACCAAAGCCAACTCCAGCGCCTAATCCAACACCCATACCTGCAATACCACCTGGATTTTTAGCGGCATCTTTAATAGAGTCAGCAGCTTGGTATTGGGTATAAAGATTCATATCACCAATAGCAGCCATAGATGAACGTTTATCAATTGCTTTTTCAACGTCTTCAGGAAGAGAAATGTTTTCTACAATAACAGATGTTGATTTTAAGCCTAATCCACTTAATTTCTCACAAACTTTTAAATTTGTTCCATTTCCAATTTCTTCATACATGGTAGAAATGTCCAAAATAGGCATTTTTGTTTCGGATAAGAAATCACTAAAAGCAGATACCACAATTGTTTTAATATGATCTTGAATATCTTTTGTAGAATAACTTGGTAAAGTGCCAAATACTTCTTTTAAAAATAAAGCAGCATCTTCTACTTTAATTGTGTAGTTTCCAAAAGCACGGACGCGAACGGCACCGAATTCTAAATCTCTTTTTACAATTGGATTACTTGTTCCCCATTTTAAATTTGTAAATTGACGTGTGTTAACAAAATAAACTTCAGCTTTAAATGGAGAATTAAAATCATATTTCCAAGAGTTTAGTTTTGTCATAACTGGAAGATTTGCAGTAGTCAAGCGATATCTTCCTTCACTAAAAACATCCGTAATAATTCCCTCATTAACAAAAATTGCTACTTGTGATGCACGAACGGTTAATTGAGCACCATTTTTAATTTCATTTCCTTTACAAGGAAAACGATAAACCATATCTTGTGAATTGGTATCTTGCCAATCGATAACTTCGATTAATTGTGATTTTATTTTTTTAAATAAACCCATGTTATCACCCCTCATATAAGTATTATACAATAGTTTTTGAAATTGTTAAATATTTTATATTTAATTTGTTTGATTTTCTAGTATTTTCATGTTTTGTAAACTTTTATTTAAATAATATGGAATTTCGTGTTGAATATTTTCCGCTTCTAATATACACCACTCAATAAAATATGCTTGACATTTATTAAAAACTGTTTTCATATCGACTTTTCCTTCGCCAATAAGGGGAGTGTTTAAAGTAACATTTTCATAAGTTGAAAAGTCCTTGATGTGAATCAATTTTAAATGTTTTTGATAACAATCAAAGGTCAAAGCGATATCTTGATGAGCATAAGTTAACCAGCATACATCAAACTGTAAAAGAATAGAAGGAATTTTATCCGCTAATAATCGAATAAAATTGAAATGATCTTTAAATTCATGCGCATGATTGTGATAGCCTAAAACAATTTGATGTTGTTTTAATAATTTTTGAACTTCTTTGATTTTATCGATTATTTTGTCGCTATTATCACGCCATTCTTCAAAAGAAATATAAGGGATAACAACATAAGAAATATTTAAAGTTAAAAGATAGTCCAATTGAGATTCTATATTATGTAAAGGAATGTGAGCAGATACTGCTTTTAGATGATATTTATCTAGCATTAATTTTATTTCATTTGCTTTTAAATTATAAAAACCTGCAAATTCGACGCCTTCATATCCAGCATCTAGAATCATTTTTAAAGTATTATCTAATCCATTCGTTTGTATGTAATTAGATAAGGAATAAAGTTGCACCGCATATTTCATATTCAATTATCCTTTCTTATTTTTTTATAAACTAAAATATTAAAAGAAATTTGGGTTGTCAATGCATTCATAGAGCATAACATCTGACTTGTTTCTTTAGGAGATTTATAAAAGTATGGAGTCATCATAAATAAATCTAAGATTTCTTGATTTGTTTTTAAAGTAATGATGTCATCTACTTTAATGAGTTCTAGCAATTCAAATCCATCAATTGAAGTTTCTTTTAAAATATTTTTTTCAACATGTTCATAAAGCACTTTTTTTAATTCATATAGATGATTTTCTCCGGGTAAAACACGTATATAAATGCCATCTTCTTTTAAAATTCTTAAAAATTCACCATCAAACATAGGAGCAAAACAATTCAGCATTAAATGAAAAGAATCATTTAAAAAAGGTAAATTCATTAAATTTCCAATAACATAATGAATATTTGTAAGATGTTCTCTTCTTTGCTTTTTGCAAGCTTCAATAATTGCCTGTTTGGATAAGTCAACACCATAACTGATTACTTTTTTATCATTTTGTAAGTTTTGATGAATGTAATTAGTATAATATCCTTCTCCACAAGCTAAATCGCAAAAATTTAGATTCTCTTCCATATGTAAACTATATTTTTTTAAAGTATCTACTAATTTTTGACGTAAAATGTGATAATAATTTAAGTTTAAAAATCGTACTCTTGCTTTTATCATTTCTGCACTATCGCCAGGAGAAGCAGAGTGAATTTGATTTGCTAATAATAAATTTGTATAACCATATTTTGAAATATCATAAGAGTGATTTAAATCACAAGAAAAAGTTTTTTCTTTTTTTGTCAAAACATGATTACAAACAGGACATTTTAATAAACTCATCGTTCCACCTTCTTTTTTTTATTTTAACATATTTAAGAAAATAAAAAACCTAATTCTATGAAGAATTAGGTGAATTTTTAAGAAACTTCAGTTTTTCTTTTCTTGCATATATAAATGAGATATTTAATTAAATAAATAAGCCCAATGATTATTAAGATAAAAGCAGAGGATAAAATAAAACCTAAATAATCAATGTGAACATCGCGTAAAGCACCACATCTTCCAGGAACATATAATTGAATTACTTCTGAAATAAAAGCAATTAAATATCCAGATGCAAAATGGATAGGAATAGAATAGCCCCATTGTTTTTTCTTGAAAAATAATAAATAAGTGAATAATGAGAAAATTCCCAAGATGAAGAATACTCCAAAATGGCCTAATGCTTTACGAATATAAGCAGTAAATTTTTTAATATTTGAAATTAAAGGTTGTTTTAAAACTTTGAGTTTAATCGTTATGATAAAGGGCTTTTCAATACTATAACCATCACTATAAGTTATCGTAATGGTTGTTTCACCAAGACCAACTGGAGAAATAATTCCATCTGCACCAATGGTTGCAACTTTTTCATTTGAAGACGAATAAGTTACGTTTCGATAAGTTGCATCATCTGCAAAATTAATGGTTAATTTAATTGTATTTCCATTTTTAAATTCATAAAGATTATCTTTAATATGTTTGATTGTATTTCCAGATAATGTATAAGTGTTTTCCGTATTCAAAGCTAATTTATTTAATACCTTTATTGAAATAGATTCACTGACATCATTATAAACATTTCTTGCAGTAATCATGGCGGTTCCACATTGTTTTGCTATCATTTCACCGTGGGTATTAATAGCTACTACACTAGAATTACTACTTTTCCATTCGATTAATTTTCGAGTATAAGGCTGTTTAGTATAAATTCCTAATTGAAGAGTAGAGTTTTTATAAATTTCAAGTGTTTTTTCATTATCAATGATATTGTCTTGATTAGTTATATGAAATAAGTCAAAATCAAAATGAGTGATAAATATTTGTAAAGAACACGAAACTTGTTCTCTTAAAATAGGAGTGATAATCGAAATGGTAATTTTAATTTTTCCTTCATTTGTTGTTATTAAATTTCTTGACAAATCATTATTTTCTTGTGTAAGTTCTAAACGAGCACTATCTTCTCCTTCTAACTCTTCAAATTTCCAAGTAAGAGTTTTATAAGTCGCTTCTTGATCATCCATCATTACAGATAAAAGGAAAGTAGCACCAATTGGAGTAGAAAGCGTATTATTATTTTGAGGTTGACCATTGACCGTCATTTTTAAATTGTTAGGTAATTTTTCATGAATTGTAATTTGACAAAGATCACTATAAACACCTGAAGAAGGGTGATAAATTTTAAAATAAGCATAGCCTTCTTTATTCAAAGTTTTTAATTCATTTGTTTGTGCGTTGTATTGAATATAATCAGCTGCGTTATAATTACTTGCAATATTTTTAATTGAATCATCTAAATCATTTTTTTTCATATATACAAATTCATAAGTACGATCAATAATATTTGCATTAGCAGGTAAAAAATCTACTTGAATAAAATTTTGAATGGTTTCATTTTTATAAAAAGAAGTTTTTGACATTGAAACATTTAATCCAGATATGCTAACATCAATTTTAGGAGTAATAGTGATTTCTATGGATTGAGATAGGGTTTGATTATAAGTAACAGTTATGACACATTTTCCAACTTTTAATCCTTTTATGGTTCCATTTGAAGATACACTTGCAATAGAAGGGTCATTGCTTAAATAGGTAAATAAAGAATTATCAACAATGGCATTCGTTGGATTTTTTATAATTGAAAGGCGAACCGAATTGCCAACAACTAAATCTTTAACAGGTGATATTTTAAAATCTTTTAATTCAGGAAGAGGTTGTACAATGACTGTATGTTCAACAAATATGAAATTATTTCGAATGCTCTTAGCAATAATTGTCGTGCTTCCTTCGCTGATACCCTTTATTACTCCATTTATAAAAGTGGCAATATTTGGATTCTTGCTTTCATAAGAAAGCTCTGTAAAAGAAGCATTAATAGGAGTGAATAGGGGAGTTAATCTCTTAGAGTTTCCGACAAATAAAGTAGAAGTATTTCCTTCTTTAAATTCAACAGCTGTTAATTCCGTAATTTCTTCAAAGTCAACGATTACATTAAATGAATAGGCAATTTTTTCATCTGCCTCTGAAATAATCGTAATCGTAATTGGTTCTAGATTATTGTATCTTTGAACAGAAATAGTATCGTTACTAATATGAATAACATCCGGATGTGAAACTAGATATGAATAAGTTTTATTTGTAGTGTTTATTGGCAAAATCGTTGTTTCAATCGGATAATTTTTCCCAACAAACAAATTGTAAGCATTTTTTAAGGAGTCATAATTTGCACTTGGTAATGAAGCTTGAATAGAAGTTGGTAAAACATCCTTTACATCGACAAAAAATGAATCATATAAGTCAGGGTTAAAAGTGCTTTTAACAAAAATATCGACATTTCCATTTTTTAAAAAAGTGATAAAACCGGTTTGTGAAATGGAGGCTATCTCTTCATTAGAAGAAAAATAAGTTAAAGATTGATGTGTTGCATTTTTTGGAGTCAATTGAGTTGTTACTTGATGCGTTTCTCCAACATAGGCTTTTTCAATTTTATTGGTTATTTCAACCTTTTTAAGTTCAACATATTTGGTTTGGTCTTTGGATAAATCATTTAAAATATTAGATATCGATTCTCCAACAGCATTACTTTGGTTAGCAGAATTTGTTCCAGGGATACAAGCCTCTACTAATATAACGACGGCACAGCCGATATAAGCGAGTAAAATGAGCCATTTAAAAATTGATTTTTTTTGTTTTTTAGCAACTTTTTCTTTTTTCATGCGTAATCTCCTTTCTTTTTAAAGAAAAAATGATACGAACAACTTTTATTATATGAATATTTTGAAACAAATTCAATTAAAAAATGGCTAAAATTTGATTTTTTTAATGATTTTATGTGAATAGAAAGAAAAAAGGAGATTATTCTCCTTTCATAAAATTAAATCGTTCTGGATAACAAGCTTGCATCGTCTTAGATATACATTCAAAAATATCACTTCCACCGTCTAATTTTAATTCTTCAAAATGTAGTTCTTTTTTTAATTGGGCATAATCTGCATAAAATTTTTTGTTTTGTATTTGAGTCATTAATTTAGCATGATTCAAGCCACTTTCTAAACCTTTCTTTTTGAATTTTTTATCGATTATTTTAGCACCAAGCGCAGCAATAAAAGCAGGAATTTCTTTGTATTTTCTTGAATCTTTTGCTTCTTTTAACATAATAGGTAAAAGTTCTTTAAATGGCAGATTCAGTTTTCCGACCAAATAAGTTTTTCCATGCAATCCATAAAGTGCACAAGCATAGATGCATTGTGCTACACAATCCACATCAATTAATGCGGTACCTCCATTTTTAGGGAAAATAACATATTTAAAAGAATCAAAGTATTTTAAAAAAGATTCTCTCCATAAAGGCTTTTTACCGGGTAACACGCCAAAAATATAAGGTAATTCTAAAATCATGACATCTAAATAGTGATTATCTTTTAATTCAATGATTTCTTTTTCTTGTTGAACTCTTGCTAAAATATAAGGATGATATTTTGATAATTTCCCTTTTAATTTTCGATCATATGCGGCAAAATAAGAGCCTAAAAGAATACATCTTTTAATTTTTGCTTTTTTCACAGCAGAACATATTTTTTTGCATTGAGTGACTAATTTATCATAAAAGAAATCATATGCAGGAGCATTTGGAATAACGCGATCATCAGGACCTAAGGCATAAACAAAACAATCATAATTTTTGTCTTTAATCTGATTTAAAAAATCTTCTTCGCTAATAGAAAATAAATCTAGTTGGATTACATGAATTCTTTTGTCAAACCAATCTTCATTTTCATAATGGCTGTTACAAGAAATCACATCTACTTGGATATTATGTTTTAAAAATTCTAAGGCACTATGATAACCAATCAATCCTGTTCCACCTGCAATTAAAACTTTATGAATAGGATGCATTTTATTCACCTCATTCTTTATCTTAGCATATTTATTTTGTATTAAATAAAAAATTGTTATTTAATTTGAATAATTATATAATAATATATTATGAGGATATGGTAGTATGGAAAAAGAAAAAGTAAAGGTAACAAAAGCTAAAAAAGTCATGATGGCGATTAATATAGTTGTAATTTTATGTTTAATTGCAATGGTTGTCTTTATATGTATATATTTTAAAGATGCAATCAAAATGCTTTCTAATAAAAAAGATAAAGAAATTTTGATTGAAAAAATATCAAATAGTGGAATATGGGGTTTTTTAATTTTACTTTTAATTCAAATATTTCAAGTAGTAGTCGCTTTTATTCCTGGTGAAGTGGTTGAAATCGCAGCGGGCGCTATGTTTGGACCTTTCTTTGGTTTGTGTTTGTGTTTAGTCGGGCTAATTATTGCTACAATTATTATCTATTATTTAGTAAAGTGGTTGGGTGCTCCTTTTGCTAAATTAAATATAAGTGAAAAACATTCATCGCGGTTAAAATTTTTAAATGATCCGGATCGCAGTTTAATTTTATTGTTTTTTATTTTCTTAGTTCCAGGGATACCAAAAGACATTTTTATTTATGTCATTCCTTTTACAAATATTAAATTATCTCATTTTATTGTTGTTTCATCCATAGCACGTATTCCATCCATTTTGTCTTCAACATTCGTAGGTGCTGCTATTTTTAAAGAAAATTATGTGGTGGCAGGAATTATTATGGGAGTTATTTTTGTTTTTTCAGTATTAGGATTAATTTTTAATAAAAAAATTTATGAATGGCTGAATAATTTTAAAAAAAAGAAAGTGGAAAAAGTAGAGGTGTATGTAGATGAAGAAAATGACAAAAATTAATCAATATTCACTTTTGTTGATTTTAACTCAAGTTTTTATGCTTCTTTTTTTAGCGTTTAAAATGATTGATGTAATGATTCCAGATAGTCTTTATTCCTATGAAATAATGAAATATTCAGGGTATGAGATTATGGCTTCAAATGTTTTAACAAAAACGCATCAAATCGCGATGATTGTCTTTTTCTCACTTATACTTGGTATGCTTTTATGCTTAATTTTATCTATTAGTTTAAAAAAAGATTGGATGCAATACAAAAGAGGAATTTTATTTTTAGAAATGATTGCAAGTTTCTTTTTCTTAATACATTATAATTTTGTAGGCTTTCTATTTATGATGTTACTATTAATTTCTATTGCACTTTGTTTTTTGCAAGAAGCCCATTTAAAAAAAATTGAAAATAAAAGTGTAATGTTTAAAAATGTAATTTTTTGTTTTTCGTTAATGATTTTAATGATTATTGTCTTAGTGAGTGACACTATATTATTTTAAAAGGTATTAAAAAAATATCTTTTTTTTGTTTAAACTTGAAGAGAGTGGAAATAATCATAATAGAAGCGAAAAAATCGCTAAAGAAGAAAGGATGAAAAATGAATAGCGAAATTACAACGAAAGAATTGTCTGGTATTGAAGATATTTTAGCCCATTATGCTGTGACCATAAAAAAAGCGGCTTATTATCAAAGTATATGTTCAGACAAAAAAGTAAAAAAGACGTGCGATGATTTATGGAAGAAAAATGTCACAGATTTCCAACAATTATTAGAATACTTAATGTAGAGGTGAAAAATGCAAGATAAAGAAATCTTAGAAGACTTATTAAATGACGAAAAAGAATTATCTACCTTACTTAATACTTTTGCGAGTGAGTGTGTAAATGTGAAATTAAAAAATTTATTTTTAGATATGTTAGATAATACCCAAAATAAACAGCAAAAAGTTTTTGCTTTAATGCAAAGCAATGGATATTATCAAGTAAAAAATGCAAATGCAGAGCAAATAAAACAGGTTCATAAAAAATTTGCGAAAGAAAAATTTACTGCCTGATTTGGGGAGCTTGTAAACTCCCCATTTTTATTTTATAAAATTATAAAAAAAGATTGACTTTATATATGACTTGTGATAAAGTTAATCCGCATGTGAATTTGGTTTCTAGATTTTGTAAGAAACCTAATTTTATTGAATAAATTGGAACACCTGGATTTGTGTGTTTAAGAAAGGAGAAATGGAACATGCCAACAATTAACCAACTTGTCCGTCAAGGAAGACAACAAGGCGAAGTTAAGTCAAAAGCACCTGCTCTTGGAAAAGGAAGAAACTCACTACTAAAAAAAGAAATTAAAGTGAACTCTCCTCAAAAGAAAGGTGTGTGCACTCGTGTAAGTATTATGACTCCTAAAAAACCAAACTCAGCAAACAGAAAATATGCCCGTGTACGTTTGAGTAATGGTTATGAAGTTACTGCTTATATTGGTGGTGAAGGACACAACTTACAAGAACACTCAGTTGTTTTAATCCGTGGAGGTCGTGTAAAAGACTTACCAGGGGTACGTTATCACATTATTAGAGGCACTCGTGACTGTGCGGGTGTAAAAGATCGTAAACAAGGACGCTCATTATATGGAGCGAAAAAGCCAAAGGCTAAATAAGGATTAGGAGGAAACAATTATGCCACGTAAAGGGAATGTTACTAGAAGAGATGTTTTACCTGATCCAGTGTATAACTCAAAACTAGTTACAAAATTAATTAACAGATTAATGTTAGATGGAAAAAAAGGTACAGCAAGAGGTATCTTATATGATGCATTTGCATTAGTTGAAAAGAAAACAGGCGAAAATGCAGTAGATGTATTTGGAAAAGCTTTAGCAAACATTACACCTGTTGTAGAATTAAAAGTTCGCCGTGTTGGTGGTCAAAACTACCAAGTACCAGTTGAAGTATCAACTGAAAGAAAAATTACATTAGGTTTAAGATGGTTAGTAAGTTATTCTAGAAATCGTAATGAAAAAACAATGGTTGAACGTTTAGCAAATGAAATTATTGATGCTGCAAATGGCATTGGTGCTTCTGTTAAAAAACGTGATGATACACACAAAATGGCTGAAGCAAATAAAGCATTTGCTCACTATCGTTGGTAATTTGAATTTTATTTAAATATGGAGGGAAACAATGGCGCGACAATTTAGTTTAGAAAAGACAAGAAATATTGGAATTATGGCTCACATTGATGCTGGTAAAACTACGACGACTGAAAGAATTCTTTTCTTTACAGGAGTTACTCATAAATTAGGTGAAGTACATGATGGTACAGCAACAATGGACTGGATGGAACAAGAACGTGAACGTGGTATCACGATTACAAGTGCTGCTACAACAGCTCAATGGAAAAATCATAGAATTAACATTATTGACACTCCAGGGCACGTAGACTTTACGGTAGAAGTAGAAAGATCTTTACGTGTACTTGATGGTGCTGTAACTGTTTTAGATGGAAAAAATGGTGTTGAATCCCAAACTGAAACAGTATGGCGTCAAGGTAGCAAATATAATGTCCCTCGAATTGTTTTCGCTAATAAACTTGATGCTATCGGTGCAGATTTTGATATGTGTGTTCGCTCAATGCATACAAGATTAGAAGCGAATGCATGTGCTATCCAATATCCAATTGGTCGTGAAAATATGTTTAATGGTATTGTAGATATTATTGAACAAAAAGCATATTACTATCACGATGACAAAGGTCTTAAAATTACAGAAGAAGCAATTCCTGAAAATTTAGTTGAAAAAGTTCAAGAATTAAGAACCGCATTATTTGAAGCAGTTTCTCAATTTGATGATGAATTCTGTGAAAAATATTTGTTAGGTGAAGAATTAAGTGTTGCTGAAATTAAAAAAGCAATTCGTAAAGGAGTTCTAACGGGTGAATTCTTCCCAGTATTATGTGGAGCTTCTTATAAAAATAAAGGTATTCAATTATTAATGGATGCAGTTATTGATTATTTACCTTCTCCATTAGATGTTCCAGCAACTAAAGGAACTTTGAATGGGGATGAAGTATTATGTCAAGCAAGTGATGATGCACCTTTTGCTGCATTAGCATTTAAAGTTATGACAGATCCATATGTTGGAAAATTAACTTTCTTTAGAGTTTATTCTGGTTCAATTACTTCAGGAACTTATGTATTAAATTCAACAAAAGGTAAAAAAGAAAGATTTAGTCGTATTTTACAAATGCACTCTAACTCTAGAACTGAAATAAATCAAGTATATAGTGGAGATATTGCAGCAGCTGTAGGTTTAAAAGATGTAGGTACAGGAGACACTTTAACGAGTGAAAATTTCCCAATTGTTTTAGAATCAATGGTTTTCCCAGAACCAGTTATTTCTCAAGCAATTGAACCAAAATCAAAAAATGACCAAGATAAATTATCGATTGCTTTATCTAAGTTAGCTGAAGAAGATCCAACATTTAAAGCTTATACAAATGCTGAAACGGGACAAACCGTTATTAGTGGTATGGGTGAATTGCACTTAGATATTATCGTAGATCGTTTAAAAAGAGAATTTAAAGTGGAAGCAAATATTGGTGCTCCACAAGTAGCATATCGTGAAACCATTCGTTCTTCTGCTGAATGTGAAGGTAAATTCGTTCGTCAATCCGGTGGTAAAGGACAATATGGTCACGTATGGGTTAAATTTGAACCAAACCCTGGTAAAGGATTTGAATTCGTTGATGCAGTTGTTGGTGGAACCGTTCCACGTGAATATATTAAGCCAACAAGAGATGGATTAATTGATGCTTTACAAGGTGGTTTAATTGCAGGTTATCCAGCAATTGATGTAAAAGCAACATTATTTGATGGATCTTCACATGATGTAGACTCAAGTGAAGCTGCTTATAAAGTGGCTGCTTCCTTAGCTTTAAAAGAAGCGGCTAAAAAATGTAATCCTGTAATTTTGGAACCAATTATGGATGTTGAAGTAACTGTTCCTCAAGATTATATGGGTGATGTTATGGGAAATATTAGTGCTAAACGTGGAAAAATTGATGGTATGGAAAGTAAAGGAAATGCACAAATTATTCGCGCGTCTATGCCACTTGCTGAAATGTTTGGTTATGCTACAACACTTCGTTCAATTACTCAAGGTCGTGGAACCTTCTCAATGCAATTCTCACGCTACGAAGAAGCTCCAAGATTTATTGTTGAGCAATTGACAAAAGCAAAATAATAAAGTCAATATTAATTAAAAGTATATTGATTTTCATTATAAATTTTATTAAAATAAAATAGAGAAAGAAAAACAGGAGGAAAATTTAAAATGGCAAAAGAAAAATTTGATAGAAGTAAGCCACATGTTAACATTGGTACTATCGGTCACGTTGACCATGGTAAAACTA
>CAJJXN010000017.1 GCA_905197115.1 uncultured Bacillota bacterium
TGTTGTATCATCAGCAACTTTTTCAATTCTTTGTTCAAGAGATTCCATATTTGTATATTCAAGTAAAATGTTTTCTACTTTAGAAGCATCAATTTTATATTGAACAGTCATTTGGATACGCATGGTTTGCGCATCACTTGAATAAGAAGCCGTGTTAATATCAAGTTTTTGAATGGTTGTATCAAAATATGTATACGAATGGGTCATATAAAAATCAAAATATGTTCCTGGAAAACGCACATCGACAACTCGTCCTAAACTTTTTACAACTGCCACTTGACCCGCTTCTACTTGATGGAAAGAACCTGGAATAAATAAAGCTAAAAGAATCGCAAATCCTGCTACACAACAAGAAATAATATTGATTTTCTTTTTGTGTTTTACATCTTTTACTTTTTTTGTTTTAGCATTGTTTGCAATCAAACCAGCTAAACCTACAAAAATCATAACAATAAAAACAAGAAATAAAATAGTTCTAATCATAATTCATTCCCCCTATTATAAACTATTGTTTCTAACCGATAAAAAAGACCATGGTTCCTTTCTTATCGAACCATGGTCTGGCGAAATCTTGTGGATTAATATACTCAGATAAATATCGTGTTGTTGAAGTATATTCTAGTACGCTACTCCCCATGTCACTTATATTTTATCATTTCATTTTATTTTTTTCAATAAAAATCGTATGGATTTCTACTATATTACAAATGTAATATTTATTTATTTTAGCGTTTTTAAAAATTCTTTATGAGCTTCTGAAAGTGATTTTCCATGTTCAATATGCTCAATAATTTTTGCAAATAATGGAGCCATTGATATCACTTCAATTTTATCTGATTTCTTTTCTTCACTTAAAGGAATACTATCACTAATCACGACTTTTTCAAAACAAGAAGCATTAATTTTGTCAACTGCATCTAAACTTAATACACCATGAGAAATTGCCGCATAAACTTTTAATGCACCCATTTCTTTTAATACTTTTGCTGCTTGACATAATGTACCAGCAGTATCTACAATGTCATCAATAATGATGACATTTTTTCCTTTAACCTCACCGACAACACTTACTACTTGAGCAACATTTGGTTTTGGTCTTCTTTTGTCAATTATCGCAATTGGCGCTCCTAATTTTTCGGCTAATTTACGAGCACGAACAACGCCTCCATGATCTGGAGAAACAACTACTATGTTTTCCATTTGGGCTTTTTCAAAATATTTTACAAATATTGGGATAGCTGAAACATCATCAACGGGGCATGAGAAAAAGCCTTGTATTTGCGGAGCATGTAAATCAGTAGCAACAACTCTATCTACTCCTGCCACTTGTAATAAATCTGCTACTAAACGTGCAGTAATTGGTTGTCTAGCTTTAGCTTTGCGATCTTGTCTAGCATAACCAAAATAAGGTATAATCGCTGTAATTTCTTTGGCACTTGCTCGTTTTAAAGCATCACAACAAATTAATAATTCCATTAATTTTTCACTTACAGGAGCACATGTGGATTGAATGACATATACTTTATCCCCTCTAAATGATTGTTTTCCTTCAAATAAAATTTCACCATCTGCAAAATGAGTTAATTCTGAGTCCATAATTGGTACATCCAAAATTTTTGCAATATCTTCTGTCAATTTTTTGTTTGCACTTAAACAAACTAATTTAATTCCATCTAGCATCGTTGTTACCCCGTTTGATCAATTTTATTGATACTACCCTTTCTTTAATTCAAATTTTTGGAATTTTTACTTTTTAACAATTCCGTTTTCTATTATACCACAATCTTTGACAATTGTATCTTGTAAGAAAACATTTGGACCAATTTTACAATTTGCGCCAATGATTGTGTTTTTAAATAATTGCGTATTTGGATAAAGAATGGTGTCATTACCAATTAAAACATCTTTTCCTATATAAGTGGTATCCGGATCCATAATTGTGACTCCATTTAACATATGCTTTTCATTAATTCTTTTTTGAATAATTTTAGTTGCTTTGGCTAATTGAATACGATCGTTTACTCCTAAAAATTCACTCGAATCAGAAGTTTTATAACAAGTCACTTTTTTCTTATCTTGAACCATTAACTGAAAAATATCCGTTAAATAATATTCATTTTGGGCATTGCTTGGTTGTAATTTTAAAATATAATTTAATAATTCATTCGTATCAATTACATAAACTCCCGTATTAATTGTACGAATTTTTTTAATTTCTTCACTTGCATCTCTTTCTTCTACAATTTTTAATAAACGATTTTGTTCTTTCACTAATCTTCCATAACCAAATGGATTCTCTACTTCTGCTTCTAAAATCGTCGCTTGATTCTGTTCATCTTGATGAAACTTTAATAAAGCTTGTAATGTTTCTTTTTTTAATAAAGGTGTATCACCACATACAATTACTGCAACTTGATCTTTTTTTAAAAGAGGCAAGGTTTGTAAAATTGCATGGCCTGTTCCTTTTTGTTCCAATTGATAAACATATTCACTTTTATCTTTAAGGACCTCTTGAACTTCGTTTGCTTTATACCCTACAATTGTGATTAATTTTGTAATTTCTGCTTCTTTTAATGAATCCACTACATATTCAATCATACATTTATCAAAAATTGGAAAACAAACTTTTGCCGTTTCATTATAGATTGAACGCATTCTCGTTCCCTTACCTGCGGCTAAAATAATTCCTACTACATCCATTTTTCTACCTCCTAAAATAATGTTAATTGATCCATATCGTTTAATGATTTTAATACTCCGATAGAATCTAAAAATTTAATATTCGTTGTATTTAATTTCGTTCTCTTTATTAAGTCTTCTTTTGAAACGAAAGGTTGAGAATTTCTCGCTTCTACCACTGATTTTGCAGCTTGCGCACCTAATCCATCAATGGCCATAAATGGAGGGATAATCGTATTATGATCATAATCCACAACAAAGTCTTCATCCATTGAACGTTCTAAATCAATATTAGCAAATTTAATTCCACGATGAAACATTTCAATAGCAATTTCATAAACAGTTTCTAAAGCATCTTCTTTTGGAGTCAACTTTTCTTTATTATTTTTCTTATTTTGAATATCAAAATATTTTTCTTTAACTGCGCTTTCTCCTGCAATTAATGTAGCCACATCATATGTATCACATCGAGTTGTAAAGTAGGTTGCATAGTATTCTAAAGGCTTATAATATTTATACCAAGCCACACGAATAGACATCATTGTATAAGCCACCGCATGCGCTTTAGGAAACATATATTTAATTTTTTTACATGAATCAATATACCATTCTGGAACATTATGTTCACGCATGATTTTTTCTTGTGGCTCTGTAAGGGTTGTTTTAGCTTTTCTGACATTTTCCATAATCGTAAAAGAATCGAGTGGTTCTAATCCATATTCTAACATAGTAACCATAATGTCATCACGACAGCCAATTACATTCATCAATTCACAGGTTTCATTTTTAATTAAATCTCTCGCATTTCCAAACCAAACATCCGTTCCATGGGAAAGACCACATATTTGAATTAATTCAGAGAAATTTTTAGGGGATGTCTCTGCTAACATACGTCTAGCAAGACTAGTACCAAACTCTGGAAGTCCTGCTGCACCTAATTCTTTAATTTCTAAAGCATTTCCACCAATAAATTGTTTTAAAACATTTTCATCATTCATTGGAATCGATTTTGGATCAATTCCTGTTAAATTTTGTAACATTCTTAAAGCAGTTGGATCCACGTGCCCTAGCATATCTAGTTTTAAAACATTATCGTGAATGGATTCAAATGCAAAATGAGTTGTTAGCCAATCGGATGAAACATCATCCGCTGGGAACTGAATGGGTGTAAAATCATACACTTCCATATCTGAAGGAATAACAATCAATCCTCCAGGGTGTTGACCTGTCGTTCTTTTTGTTCCTTCAATCATTTTTGCTAAGCGTACTGCTTCTGCATTAGAGATGGTTTTATTTTTCTTTTCATAATATTTTTTAGCAAATCCAAAAGCGGTTTTAGAAGCTGCAGTAGAAATCGTTCCAGCACGGAAAACATAATCTTTACCGAACAATTCACGAATATAAGCATGCGCTCTTTCTTGATATTTCCCTGAGAAATTTAAATCAATATCTGGAACTTTATCGCCTTTGAACCCTAAGAATGTTTCAAAAGGAATGTTATGTCCATCCCCTTTCATCGTATGATTACATTTAGGGCATGGCATATCAGGTAAATCATAACCACTTTTTACTTTCTTTTCATCAATGCTAAAATCACTATAGCCACAATTTGGGCAACGATAATGTGGTCGTAAAGGATTTACTTCGGTAATACCAGAACATGTGGCAACAAAAGACGAACCAACAGATCCTCTTGATCCAACTAAAAAGCCATCTAAATTGGATTTGATAACCGTTTTTGAAGCAATAATATAAATAACAGAATACCCATTGGAAATAATTGAATTTAATTCTTTTTCAAGACGTTGTTTTACAATATCAGGTAGTGGGTCCCCATACATTTTATGCGCTGTTTCATAACAAATTCTTTTTAAATCCTCGTCCGAATTTTCAAGAGAAGGCGGATAAAGTTTAGAATGTACTGGCTTCACATCTTCAATCATATCGGCAATTTTATTGGTATTTGTAACCACATATTCAAAAACTTCTTCCTTGGATAAATAAGGATAAGCTTCTAACATTTGTTTGGTTGTTTTAAGTTCTTGAATAGGGTATTGAAAAATTCTTTTTTGATAATCATGTAATGGATGGAAGCCACCTCCATTAGCAGGTGTATCAATTAAAATTTCACGAGCAATTGCTTGTTGTTTCGTCGCATAATGCACATCTCCCGTTGCCACAATTATTTTGTTTAATTCTTTGGCTGCTTGGATGATGGCTTTTAAAATTTCTTGAATTCTTTCCATTGATTCAACTTTATCTGTATCGACTAAAATTTGATATTGGTCTAAAGGTTGAATTTCAATATAATCGTAAAACGCAATTGCTTTTCTTAATTCTTCTTCGGATTTTGTGCTCGCAATTTCAAAAACTTCTCCACGAGCACAACTACTTCCAATTAATAATCCTTCTTTATATTCTTCAACCACATTTTTAGGAACAAGAGACGTTTCCGTAAAATAAGTTGTGTTCGCTACACTAATTAATTTAAATAAATTTTTTAAACCTTCCTTATTTTTTACAAGCAAATTCGTATGATATGGCTTTGCTCTTTTAATCGCTTCATTGGATTGAAGTTGAGCCAAATCCGCATGTGTAATCGCCATATTTTCTTGTAAAATTTTCGATAACATCACATCATATACTTCTTTTAAAACATATGCATCATAGTCTGCTCTATGAGCACTTTCTTCATCATAATCAATATTTTCACGACGCGCAATCGCACCAAGTGAATGTTTGGATTGATCTTTGTTTAATACCCTAGATAAAGGTAAAGTATCAATAATTGGATTTTCAATTTTATGACCAAATGCTTGCTCTAAAAATCCTACGTCGAAAGTTGCATTATGTGCCATAATAATGCTATCTTTTAAAAATTCTTTAATTCTTGGTAATTCTTCTTGTAATGATTTTTTATCTTTTAACATTGCATCATCAATATGCGTTAAATTCTTTGTTAAGGACTTCAAACGGAATCCTGGGTTGATTAGAATATCTATTGTTTCTATTTCTTGGTTATTTTTAAATTTGATTGCCCCAAATTCTATAATTGTATCAAACCGAGAAGATAATCCCGTTGTTTCAATATCAAATGCGACATAAGTTGCATCTCTTAAATCAATAGAGGAAGGATTTTGAATAATATTTAAGGTTTTAGGAACTACATTTGTTTCTAAACCATATATAATTTTGATATCTTTTCCTGCTTTTTTTAAAGCTGCTTGCGCTCTTTGTGCATTCGGAAAAGCTTGAACAGAATTGTGATCTGTAATCGCAATCGCTTTATGTTCAAACTTAGCCGCTAATTTAACCAGTTCATCAACAGAACTAATCCCATCCATTGCTGACATTGAAGTATGAGTATGTAATTCAACACGTTTTGTTTGAGCATCATCTATTATTTCTTCATCTTGACTTGGAATTGTTTCAATTTCAAAGACTTGAATGACATTATCCTTTTCATATTGGTTATACATCAAACTTCCTTTAATTTGAACCCATTGTTGGTTTAAAGAAGCGATAAAATCAGCATTATATTTCTTTGTTACATACATATTTGCGATATAAGATGTTTTATAATTTGTAACATAAAGTTTAAATCTTTTTTTATTGATTCCATCGTCTAAAACATCAAACACTTTACAAGAAACATCAATATCAACAATATCACTATCAATTTTATCTAAAGCTACTTTTTCAAAAATTTTGTTTTTAAAGTTTTGCGCACTTGGTCGACCATAATAAGATGGTGCGCTATTTTTATAATTAAAGGAAGGCTTTACATCTGTAGTTGTTGGTTGATTCATTGTTCTTTGTTGCTTTTCTTGAGAAAATTTTGAAAAAACATTTTGTATATCTTTATCATAATCAAAAATAACATCTTCTTTTTCAACATAAACAAATTGAATTTCTACATTAAAACCGGCAGCTTGTAAAAATCTTTGAATTCTATCTTTTTTTTCATTTAAAATATTTTCTTTTAAAACACTATCAAAAGTAATATTTAATTTATTATTTCTTACAACAAATTGTTGTTGTTTTATAAACTCTAATTGAGGATTATTATTTTCCTTCATCTCAATATATTGAATCACGTAATCTTGCAAAATTTTAGGCGTTATTGTTTGATTTTCAACTTCTAAATATAAAGCAACTGAAGTGCTTAAAGCTAATTTTAATTTTTCAACTAATTCAATATAAACAGAAGCAGGAATAAAGTCTTTTAAATGAAATTGAATGGTATAAAATTGATTATTTAAATTCGAAATATCTAAAGTAGCAGAAAGAAGTTTTCCTCCTTCAAAATAAGAAAAACTACTATTTGACATATTCGCTTTTTTCAATAATTCTACAATTTCCATATAAAAAACTCCTTTAATTCATCTTTAAAATAATCCAATAATATCTTTAATATTAATAATAATCATCAATCCAAACAATAAGATAAATCCAATTGAATGAACTAATCCTTCAACTTTTGGGTTCACTTTCTTGCGTGTCACGGCTTCCACTAAAACGAAGAAAATTCTTCCTCCATCTAAAGCCGGAAATGGGATTAAGTTAAAAAATCCCAAACTAAAGGAAATGGCTCCTGCTATATAAATAATAGGTGTCACACCACCAATACTTGAAGCTTGATCCACAGCCTCATAAATTCCTACTAATCCCGACAAGTTTTCAAACTTTCCTGTAAACAATTGTCCAAATGCTTTACACATTTCCACAAAATATTCTCCCATAAATGCAAACGTTTTTGGGATAGCTTGGAAAAATCCATACTTTTTCATCGTTGCTTGATAGCCAATTTTATCAAAATAGTAAATTGACTCTCCATCTTTTTCTTGTACTTTTGACGTCATAACTAAAGTTGCTTCTTTTTCTTCTTTAGCTTTTTTATTTTCTTTATAAGTAAAATGAATGGTTCTTTCTTGTCCTTCTGCTGTTGGCTTTGCTTTTAAAATCGCATTTCCAATATCATTAAAATTGTTTGGAACGACTTCTACAATTTGATTTCCATCCAACAAAACTTCTACTTTTGTAATATATGCTTGATCTGATATTTCCGTTTTAGCTAATTCGCCATTTTCTACGATTCCAATAATCGGTTCAGAAGTATTTACAACGCCATAGCCAATTAAAAAGATAAAGAAACATAAGTAAGCAAGAATCATATTAAATAAACCACCAGCTGCTAAGATTAAAATTTTTGGTCCCTTTTTAGCATTTCCAAAAATTCTCTCTTTTGGTATTGGCTGCTCATTATTATCTAATAATTCTTCGCCTTCTTCTAGTCCTTCTTCACCCGCCATTTTTACAAATCCGCCTAAAGGAATCATTCTTATGCAAAAATGAGTTTCCCCTTTTTTATTTGTGTAAATTGCTTTTCCAAAACCAATAGAATACTCATAGCAATATACATTAAATTTTTTAGCGAATAATAAATGCCCTAATTCGTGAATCGAAATAGTCGCACATAAAATAATAAAAAATAATAAAATATTTACAATACTCATTAATTTAAATGCTAAGATCATTTTGAATTAACCTCCTTGTATATTCTCTTGCCCAAGCATCTGCCTGAACAATCTTTTCTAAAGTCAAATTTAAACAATTTTGATGTGCAGAAAGCGTTTCTTTTATATAATTTAATATACTTCCAAAAGAAATCTGCTTTTTTAAAAACATCTCAACCGCCACTTCATTCGCAGCATTCATTACGGTAGCATAGGTTCCTTTTTCTTTTAAAGCCTGATAAGCTAAGTTTATGGCTTCAAATCGTTTTAAATCAATAGGATAAAAGTCTAGTTTCTTCGTTTCTTTAAAAGATAAAAATGAAGTGATATTATCCAATCTTTTAGGATAACTTAAAGCATAAGCAATCGGCACTTTCATATCCGGTGTTCCAAGTTGAGCTTTAATTGCTCCATCTTTAAATTCTACCATTGAATGAATAATACTTTGGGGATGAATGACAACTTCTATTTCATCTTCTTTTAAATCAAACAACCATTTTGCTTCAATAATTTCAAATGCTTTGTTCATCATTGTTGCACTATCAATAGTAATTTTCTTTCCCATTTTCCAATTAGGGTGAGCAAGTGCTTCTTTGATGGATACATTTTGAATTTCATTTAATGTTTTTTGATAAAAAGGCCCTCCACTCGCCGTTAAAATAATTTTATGTGGATTATTTTTTTCTAAACATTGAAAAATAGCCGAATGTTCACTATCTACTGGATACAAATGAACGCCATATTCTTTTATTAATTGCGTAATTAACTCTCCTCCAGCCACCAATGTTTCTTTATTGGCTAAAGCAATATCTTTATGTGCTTGAATTGCCTGAATAGTTGGCTTTAATCCCACAAACCCTACTAATGCATTTAGCACTAAATCACAATGACAAGTGGCGACACTTTCAAGACCTTTTTCCCCTTCTATAAACTTTACGTGAGGATAGTTTAAAATATACGATTGAACATCTAAAAGAGATTTTACACCCACGACTTCAATTGTTAAAAAATCTTGTAACAAATCATTTAAACAATCTATATTGTGATAAACACTAATACCGACTAATGTAAATTGTTCACGATGTTTTTTTAAAACCTCAATCGTCGATTGACCGATTGAACCACTAACCCCTAAAATAGCAATTTTCTTCATAATCTTATCCTACAAATACGCTAAATGTTTGAATAAAAATACTAAAAAAAGAGCCAAGTAGAATACTATTTATAATTAAAGAATCAATACGATCAAGTACACCGCCATGTCCGGGCAATAAATCACTAAAATCTTTGATTTCATAATGTCTTTTAATACAACTAAAAATTAAATCTCCAAATTGAGCCATGATAGATAAAAATAAACTTAATAAAATATAAACAATCATTGGTAAAGTTAATTCATATTTGCATACTAACAATCCAAAAATTAAAGAGCCAAATAAAGTTCCACAAATTGTTCCCGCAATTGCTCCCTCTATCGTCTTTTTAGGAGATACACGAGGAGCTAAGAAATGAATTGGCTTCTTCAACTTGCGATAAAGCATGCCTCCAAGATAAGCACCCGTATCCGTCATCATCGTAGTCACAAGTAAATACAAACAAATATAAATTCCATTTAAATCTTCATATCGATAAGCTTGATATTTTGTTATAGATAAAAGATTTGGATTTAAAACAAGACTACGAATATATAAAAACGATTGAAGTCCTAATGTAATTAAAACGACCATTGTAAATAAATAAAATGCATCTTGAATACTAAATCTTGGCGAAATAACACTACTACATAATAATAAAATTAAAAATAAAATAATCGGTGCTAAAGAGATTCCTAAATAAGTAAATCGTCCTTCTTGAAAATCAAAGTTAAATATAACTTTTCCATTTACTTGATGATAATTTAAAAATAATAAGCTCAAAATTCCAACAAAAGTTAATAAAATAACAAATATCGGATACGATTGCTTTGAAGGATTATGCCGTCTTTGTGCGGTTAATAATTCATATCCTCCCATACAACCAATTAAAGCGACAGCAATTGCCAAATAATACCCCCCTAATATCAATAAAGGAATACATATGGCTAACAAAATCATCGCAGTTATTGTTCTTTGCTTCATTTTATAAACCTCCAAATCTTCTTTCTCTTTTTGCATAAATATTTAATACTTTTTGCAACTTTTTGGTCGTAAACGCTGGCCAAAATGTTTTGACGAAAACAAGTTCAGCATAAGCTAGTTGCCAAAGCATAAAATTCGAAATTCTTTGTTCATTACTTGTACGAATCATTAAATCAATTGGCGGTAATGTTTGATATAAATAATGCTCAAAATTTTCTTCATTTATCTCATTTAATTTTATCTTTTCACTTTTATAGTCACAAGCAATTCGCTTACAAGCATAAAGTATTTCATCTTTTCCACCATAGTTTAAAGCAATATTAAAGATTTTTTTTTGAAATGTTTGTGTTTTTAAAACAGCATTTCTTAAAGTTTGTTTTGTTTCATAAGGAAGATTTTCAATTTCTCCACTAATGACAATTTTAATTTCATTTTCAATAAAATAAGAAATATAAGTGTCAAAAAATTTTTTAGGTAGAGAAAATAAATAATCTACTTCTTCTTTAGGTCGTTTCCAATTTTGAGTAGAAAAAGCAAAAACAGATACAACCTTAATATCTTTTAAAAAAGCATACTTAATGTTTTCAATAAGACGTTTGACGCCTTCTTGATGTCCCATTGTTCTCACAAAACCTTTTTTTGTCGCCCATCTGCCATTTCCATCTAAAATAATGGCTAAATGAGTCGGTATTTTATTGGTTGTGTGCATAAGTACCTCCTTTTAAAGTAAAAACCCACTATAAGTGGGTTACCTTTTGGTAACTATGATTAGTTTACCATATTTAAGCAAATTATTAAACAGTTAAAAGTTCTTTTTCCTTTTCTTTTGTTAATTCATCTACTTTTTTAATGAATTCATCTGTTGCCTTTTGAACATCTTCATTATATTTGCGAAGCATGTCTTCTGGAATTTCTTTTTCTAATTTCTTTAAAGATGCATTTGCATCACGACGAATGTTACGAATGGAAACTTTTGCATTTTCTGCTAATCCATAAACATCTTTGACATATTGTTTACGTCTTTCTTCTGTAAGTGCTGGAACATTTACACGAATCATAACGCCATCATTTAATGGTGTTAAATTTAAATTCGCATTGATAATAGCCGTTTCAATTTTTTTAAGTTCACTTTTATCGTAAGGCTTAATTGTAATTTGACGTGCATCTGCAACAGTTACATTTGCCACTTGATAAATAGGTGTAGGTGTTCCATAATAATCAATTTCTACATTGCTTACTAAAGATGTATTTGCTCGTCCAGTGCGAACTTGTGATAGTTCTTCTTTGAAAGCAACAATTGATTTTTCCATTCTTTGTTTTGCTTCATTAATAATTTCTTTTGACATAATTATCCCCCTTATTGAATTAAAGTACCAATGCTTGTATCGCCTTGTACTGCTTTTATTATATTCCCATTTTCATTCATATTAAAGACAAATAATTTCATTTTATTATCCATACATAAAGAAACAGCCGTTAAATCCATTACTTCTAGTTTCTTAGACATAATGTCCATATATGAAATTTTGTCGAACTTTTGGGCATTTTTATCTTTTTTAGGATCGGATGAATAAACTCCATCCACTCCATTTTTAGCCATTAAAATGGCATCCATTTCAAGTTCAATTGCTCTTAATGCAGCGGTTGTATCAGTTGAGAAATATGGATTTCCAGTACCTCCGCCTAAAATCACTACCCGATTTTTATTTAAATGAGATAACGCTTTTCTACGAATATAAGGCTCAGCTACTTGTGAGATACTTAAGGACGTTTGAACTCTTGTTTCAACTCCAATACTTTCTAAAGCGTTTTGAATTGCTAAAGCATTTAATATGGTTGCAAGCATTCCCATATAATCGGCTGCCGAACGTTCCATCCCCATTTGAACACCTAATTTTCCACGCCAAATATTTCCTGCGCCAACAACAATTGCCAACTGAATTCCTTGGTCATGTATGACTTTGATTTCTAAAGCTAACTTATTTAATTTTTGCACGTCAATTGGGCCATTTTCTTTTTCATTGCTTAAAGCTTCACCACTTAATTTTAATAAAATTCGTTTAAACATGTTCAATCGTCACTCCCTTTTTTTGTAAAAAAAAGAACACTAAAAAGTGTTCTTAAGTTTAGTGTTTCATTTGACTCATAACTTCTTCAACAAAGTTATCTTCTCTTTTTTCTAATCCTTCACCAACTGTGTAACATACCATTTTAGATACGGTTGCATTATGTTGTTTTAAGTATTGTCCAACTTTCATTTTTTCTTCTTTAATGAAATCTTGTTCTACTAAAGAAATTTCATCAGCAATTTTACCTTTTAAGCCTTCAATTGCTTTTGGATTAGTTAATTCTCTACCATTCGCTTTACTAGCTTCTAAACGAATTTTTAATTCTTTTTCAATGTATTCAGCTGGAACATCTGTTTTATTAATGTAAGTAGGAACAGTTGCTACAACTTGCATAGCAATGTCTTGAGCTACTTCTGCATCATTTCCACTCAAAACAACAACAGAACCTTTTTTACCACCCATATGTAAGTAAGTTCCAAAGATTTCATTATCATTTTTAGTAACTAATTCAAATCTTCTTAAAGTAATTTTTTCACCAATCGTTGCTGTAGCATTCACAATTTTATCTTTAAGTGTTTCAGCCCCACAAGGAATACTTTCTGCAGCTTGTAAATCAGCTGGTTGACTTTTTACAATTGCTTCTGCAATTTCTTTAACTAAAGATTTAAATGATTCATTAATTGCAACGAAATCTGTTTCAGAGTTTACTTCAACAATAACAGCTGTATTGCCATCAACAGCAATTTCAGTTGTTCCTTCAGCAGCAATTCTTCCCGATTTTTTAGCTGCTTTTGCAATTCCATTTTCACGTAACCAATCTACTGCTTTTTCAACATCATTATCGCTGTGTTCAAGTGCTTTTTTGCAATCCATCATTCCAGCGCCAGTTCTTTCACGAAGTTCTTTGATTAAACTTGTATTCACTGCCATGAATTATTCCCCCTTCGTTTCTGCAGGAACTTCTGCAGGAGTTTCTTCTACTTTTTCTCTTGGTTTTCTATCAACAGGTCTTTTATTTCCTCTATTGAATTGAGAACGTCTTTCTTCTTTTTCTTTTTGTTGTTTTGCTAATTTTCTTGCTTCAGCTTGTCTATCTGAAGATTTAATTACTTCATTCATTGAAACTTCTTCGCCTTCATCTTTTGTATAAGCAACAGCTAAAACGCCACCTTTTGCTTCACAAACAGCATCAGCCATAACCGTTGTAATTAATTTTACAGAACGAACTGCATCATCATTTGCAGGAATTACATAATCTACTACATCTGGATCTGAGTTTGTATCTACAATACCAAATACAGGAATATTTAATTTTTTAGCTTCTGCTACTGCATTATGTTCAACGCGTGGATCAATTACGAAAATTGCATTTGGAAGTTTGCGCATTTCTTTAATTCCACCAAAGAATTTTTCAAGTCTTTCTTGTTCTTTTTTAATTTGTAATACTTCTTTTTTAGGAAGATTTGCAAATACGCCATCTTCTTCCATTTTTTCAATATCTTTTAATCTTTTAATTCTTTTTTGAATTGTCTTAAAGTTTGTTAAAGTTCCACCCAACCATCTTTGTGTTACATAAAATGATCCTGAACGAGTAGCTTCTTCAATCATAACATCTCTAATTTGTTTTTTAGTACCAACAAATAAAGCTTTACCACCTTTTTCAGTGATTTCTTTTAAAGCATTATAAGCAGTTACTACACAATTTACAGTTTTTTGTAAATCAATGATGTAAATACCATTTCTTGGTGCATAGATATAAGGAGCCATTTTTGGATTCCATCTTTTTGTTTGATGACCAAATTGTGATCCTGCTTCTAGCAATTTTTTGATTGTAATAATTTGTGCGCCTTCTTCTGGGGCAGCTTCTACCATTGTTGTTTCTTCTGTAGCAACAGTTTCTTCAACAACTACTTTTTCTTCTTCCATTTTTATTCCTCCTAGTTTTTCCTCCACAGCTCTATTTTTTGCACTAAGTGGCTTGGCTGTGTGTGTATTTGCTGATTTCACAGCATTCCTATTATACTAGAATATATATATATATTCAAGTTTTAATTATATAAATGCAAAAAAACTTAGAAATAATCCAAGTTTTAACGCATAATTCGGTTTGAAAAATAATCAGATTCATAAATCATATTCAAATAATCCGTTTTTACAATAAAGTCACTTACTTGTTTTACAAATGATTTTGCTTCTTTTTCATATTGTTGAAAGGCAAGAATTTCTTCTTCGCTAAATGTTCCTTGATTTTTCTTATAAGCTAAATAATCTTCGTCCCAATTTAAAATATTATAACCATCATTGGTGTAAAATTGGTGATTAAATACGCCACCTTTTCTTGAATTAATAAAAGAAATATTTGGACCAAACAAATCGCAACCTATATATAAAGCACTATCATATGAAATACCAAATAAATTTAATAAAGTTGGCGTCATATCGGTATTGTTGAAAAATTTATTTGAACTTAAAATTAAATCGTTAGTGTATTCATAATTTGTATACCCAATTTTATATTCACTTAATTGTTCACTTGACATATTTTTTAATGCGTCTGTTAACTTTTCATCATAAATCATACCTGGTATATGATAAGATTCAGGATTATTTAAATTATCTTTACGACTCATTCCTTTTGATGCAAAAGCATAATCATGATAATAAGCATAATGGTCTGATAAAATAACAATAGTCGTATCTTTAAGTTGATTTTCCCAACGTAAAGCTTCAAGTAAATATCCCAATCCTTCATCAAAATCCATTGCCGCTAACATATATTCTTTTGCATGCATATTGTAATCTTTATCCATGTCCATTACGATGTCCACAATTTCTTCATCCGTGTTTTCATCAATTAAGAATGGATATCCTAAATAATTAATTGGATTTGGATTCACTTCTAAATAAGCTTCTAGTTTTTGATTTAGGGCTTCATAGTGTTGAAAATATTCGGGTGTAACTTTTTCTTCTTCTCTTCTACCTTCAAAAGGTCCATGAGTCGAAAAAGTTGCCATATAGGTAAAGAATGGTTCATCACTATCTTGAGGAATTATCATAGGAAAATCAGGTAGATTTTGTTCTTGTTTTCCAACTTGCAATCCTAACTTAAACATTTCGCTATCACGATTAATCCAAAAACCAGGATTTTTTTCAATTCCTAAATCAATGGCATCTACATGTTCATCAAAACCAAAGTGCACATGTGATTCATTACGACGATAGTATGTTCCAACATTATTGTGATAAGAAATAACTTGCGATTTATTCGAATAAGCTTTTTTAAACATATTAGGTAGTGTAAATGGATAAGCGTTATTTAAATAATTGTAATTTAAAAAGCCTTCACTTGGATACGATCCAAACAAAAATTTACCTTCGGAAATATTCGTTTGGTCTTTACCATAATATTCATTTAATACCAAAGAATGTTGAAATAAATAATATAAGTTGGGGGTTAAATCTTTATTAATGCCGGAAAAATCACCTGTTTCCCATAAAATATAAATTAAATTATTTCCTTTTGAAATTCCTGTAAACTGATTATTATTTTGTTTGTTTGAATTTTTTTCAAAATATAAATCTAAATTATTTTTTAAATCTTGTTGATAGGAACCACGGCTAAACAAATTATTATTAATTTTACGAATTCCAGAAATTAAGTAATAGCCAAAAGTCCCAAACTTTTTAAATCCTTCTTGATGAGAATAAAAAGTATCGTATAAAAATTTGTCGTTTAATTCTGTATTTTCATCTGCTGAAATCTTTTCAATATACGCTTTTTGAGAGGTAAATAAAATAGAACAAACTAAAGCTACAACCATTGTAAATACAAAATGCATTTTCACTTTATGAATATCTTTTTTTGGTTTTTCGACTCCTTTTGTCATATAGATTAAAAGACGAATTGCAAATAATATATAAGTTAAAAAAATGGGAATGGCAATAAAGATAAAGCCAATAGAAAAACCAATTCCTTGACCCGCGGCTCTTACTGCTTCATTAATTACACTTAACATATCCCACGCAAATACTTCTCCTGTAATTAAAAGAAGATTCGCATTTGCAAAGGAAAGAACAATTTGAATAAATAAGATAAAGGATGCCACGCAAATATTCGCAATATTATTGGATATAAGCATTAAAATAATTGCAAAAAACAATATTCCTGAAAAATCAATTAAAAAATAGCGAGGCAAAAAGCCAATTTTATTAAAGATAAAAGTGCAAATTTCTATAAAAATTGCAGTAAAAATAAATAAAACTATATTCCACCGATGAAATAAACGGTGCTTATTTTCTTTCGTTTCCATATTTTTATCGCACTCCTTTATTTATCTTATTTTATCACTTTCTAATATTTTGTAAAGTTTTACAAATTTAAGTCATTTTTTTAATCTAATTTGTAGATTATTTTCCATATTGTTTAATATGAATCGTGATTATTTCATCCAAATAGTCAAAATCATCTTTAATACGTTGAGATACTACTTGATTGCCATAATCATTTAATGAAATATTTTTTAAAGCTGCTTGTATATTTTGCATTTCTGCAATCGTATTCAAACTCATTTTTAAAATAGTTATAAATTCTTCCTTTAGAGCCTCTTTTTGATTGAATGTAGCCGCTTGATTTGGAATATATATATTGTCATATTTGTAAAGAATTTCACTAAAAGAAGCATTTAATACTTTATATAAATCACGATGTGGTAAAACACTTGGAAGACGATAAGATGCTTGGCTAAGTAAGGTAGCAATAATTGGCTTGTTGACAATATTATGCGCCGCAAAAATAACCGTTCCATGAGCACCCGCAAGATTTGTTGCATCGATTTGATTTACATTTTCAATATCTGGAAGACTTGAATAAGTTGGTGAAATTCCCGTGTAATTGAAGGTTCTATTTCTTGAAATGTTTTTTAAAGCAATCGTATCTCTTGCGACTAAAGAAGCATCGTAATGATAAGACATTAAATCTACAATATCAATATAATCGTTATCTACCCATGTTCTCCAATCTTGTAAATTATTGGTTTTAGCTGCATTTGAATCTGATACAACTGCAATTGAAGTTTTAATGTGTTTATGTTTTTTACGAATCAATTGAACTGCACGTTTAACTGTTTCCGTTACTTGTTGCATTCTAAAACGCGACCACTCACTATAATTTGAAGTAGATGGCGTTTTTCCAAAATTACTAATCGCTTCTTGACTATAACCACTTGATGTGGATATATCTGCATTTCCCGTAGGATAACGAATATAATCGAATTGATACCCATCAAAATCATATTTACTTAAAATATAATCAATTTTATTTACAACATATTTTTTAACACCTTCAATTCCAGGGTCAAAAAAGGAAAGACCAGTACTATCCATATTTTTTTTATAATTACCATTATTATAGTAATACATTTGCCAATCAGGATGATCATTATAAATTTCTTTTAAAACATAAAAAACTTTATCCCAAGCATGAACTTCTATTTCCATTTTATGCGCTTCAGCAATAAAAGCGGTCAAATAATCTGGATAACCTTCATATTTATTTTTTAAAACAGGTGATAAAGGATATTTAGGATCTGTATAGGTAAGTCCTGAATCATCATCTGTCTCTAAATAGATGATATTCATATTTGCTTTCTTCATTAAATTTAAGAAATTACGAATAGCGGTTACATTTCTTTCATTTGGTCGATGCCATACTCCATGTGCTTCAACAGTGCGTGAAGGAAATAATTTTTTTGTTCCATCTTCGGCTATTTTTTTAAAATAACTCGAATAACTCATAAAAGCTTTTAAAGCATCTGTCGATTTATTTTCATAATAAGTATTTAAAGCATTTTGAGCTTTTAAAGAACAATTACATAAAGTGTCTACATCGTCTTTGACACTATAATCAATATTTTCTAAACGATCAAATTTTTCTTTATAGGAAGATTGAAAAGCGATTGTAGAAGCGTTGAGTTCAAACATTCGGCTTTCATATAAATTATCAATTACAGTAATGACTCCATTTTCATAACTAACTTTTTGTCCTACTTTAAAATTAGCTGTTATAAAATCAATGTTGTCAGTTCCATGACCGGAAATAGCAAAACCATCTTCTGGAATCGTTACTAAAGATTTCACTTCTACGACATATCCTTCTTTATTCACTGCCACTTCATATCCCCAAGCATTACAATTGGATTGTGACCCTACATTATAAATAATTACTTCATTTTCTCCACGGCCACGGTTCATACCATGATAATTCAAAGTAAAAGTCGTATTCGTATAAGATGGTACATAAGTCGATAAAATTTTGTCTGGGCATACTCCTGCTTCTTCATAATTCTTATCCATTTGAGCAAAACTATATTCTTCAAACACGATTTCTTGAGGTGTTGAAGTAGATGTTGTCGACTGAGAATTTTTTTCACTGCAACCAACTAACAAAAAAACAGATAGCAGTGCACAATACTTTTTATTCATATAAATCCCTCGTTTCAAATTAAGTATATCAAAATAAAATAATTACTCAACTAAAAAGAAGCAAGATTTTCATCGTTC
This sequence comes from uncultured Bacillota bacterium, assembly GCA_905197115.1. Lineage (GTDB taxonomy): Bacteria > Bacillota_I > Bacilli_A > RFN20 > CAG-631 > Caccosoma. The sequence continues at coordinate 18,940 of CAJJXN010000017.1, forward strand.
ACTTAAAATGTCAAAGAAAGTTAGATATTGCGTGAAGCAAACGTCATTATCATGTGAGGTTATTACTTGATATTAATCGAATTGGTATAAAAACGTTGCTATTTGAAATGATAAATAATTATGCGTTTTGTTGTGTAAGTACGAAATATGGTTGTTATAGCATCATTTGCTTTTTATTAGAATAGTAAAATATCTCGGTATCTCCGAGATATTTTATCTTTATTTAATAATTTAATTCTAAAACAAGTCTACTTTATTTTATATAAATGCAATTACTACTATTTTTTGTTTATTATTTTGAATGAACATTTTGAAGAACTGAAATTGCGCTTGTTATATCTTTTTCATGTGCTTCACGTCCATATTTATCTACTTCATTTTTATCTCTTACTTCATGTGTTAAACAGCAAGGCCCACCAATACATCCACCTACACAAGCCATTCCTTCAATTAAATTGTTAGGTAATGTGCCATTTGAAGCTTTAGCTAAAGCTAAACGACAAGCATCAATGCCATCACATGATATAGGATTATATGGGAAGTCTTCTTTTCCTTGTTCTTTTAAAGCTTGACGAACGGCATCAGCCACTCCACCACTTCTAGCAAAAATTCTTCCATAATATGATGCATTATCTAAAACATCCACCTCTAAAGTTGTAATGTCAATGCTTTTGCTATCTAACAAAGATTGCAATTCTTCAAAGGTCAAAACAGAATCTACATATTTTTTAACTTCTTCTTTTTTTATTTCCATTTTTTTTGCAGTACATGGTCCTATAAATACTATTTTTGCCGAAGAATCCATATCTTTTATATATTTTGCAATTCGTGCCATAGGAGACAAATTATGTGAGATTTTATCGACTACTTTTGGATAGTTCTTTTTAATAAATTCCACAAAAGAAGGACAACAAGAGGTTGTGATAAAACCTTTTTCACTCAATTCTTTTGCTTCTTCATAAGCCACCATATCTGCTCCTAAAGCCGCTTCTACAACACTATAAAATCCTAATTTTTTAAGTCCTGAAATTACTTGTCCTAGTTTTGCATAATAAAATTGACTAGAAATCGATGGAGCAACCACCGCATATACATGATAAAGTTCATTTTTCTTACTTTCTTTTAACATTTTTAAAACATCTAAAATGTAAGATTTATCGACAATTGCACCAAAAGGACATTGATAAACACAAGCCCCACAAGCAATACATTTATCATTATTAATTTTAGCTGCTTTTGTTTCTTCATTCATTGTAATTGCTTTTACTTTACATGATTTTTCACATGGTCTTTTATTATTCACAATTGCATTATAAGGACACACTTTTGCACACATTCCACAATTGACACATTTGTCTTTATCAATAACTGCTTTTTGATTTTTATCAAAAGATATAGCCCCTACTTTACAAGCAGATTCACAGCGATGGGCTATACAACCACGACAAGCAATCGTTACTTCGTGTCCTCCCATCGGACATTCATCACAAGCAATATCAATAACTTCAATGACATTAGGATTATTTTTATCTCCTCCACAAGCAAGCTTTATTCTTTCAGCCACAATCGCTCTTTCTTTATAAATACAACAACGCATGGTTGGTTTTGGACCTTCCACGATAATTTTTGGAATATCGTTATATGATTCTAGTAAACGATCTTCCTCATAAGCTTTTGCAACTTCTCGAATTACCTTGTATTTTAAATGTTGTACTCTCGTATCAAATTTTCTCATTTACTAAAATCCCCTTTTTAAAAATAACTTATTTTTACCTTTTTTCCCATTTTTTTCAAACAAGATGCTAATTCATCAATTAAATGCATTTTTATATTAAAATTAATTGGCAATTCTGGATTTTGATGTGCTGGATTCATTGCTCTTCCTACAAAAAAATGAATATCTGTGGCTTCTTCAAATAAATAACGGGCAATCATTGAAGCACCATCTCGTTCATAACTCCAATCATAATATTTATCATTATCATTTAGATAACTTTTTGCATATTCTAATACCTTACTAATTGTAATTACTCCTTCTGTTACCAAATCTACACCTTCAATTGTAGCAGTAGGTGGAACATCTTTATTAGCATAATCCATTTCCATCACAATTGGTTTATCTAAATAACGCGAAACTACAGTCGAAGTGGTTCCTCCACAAACGATGTGTTTCCCTTCTTTTGCAAAATACAAAGATAATAATTTATTATCATCTGCTGGATTTGCTGCTGGTCCGACTAAAACATTCATTGGAACACGAGGTCTTACCTTTACAACACATACGGTTGTATCATCTCCTGGCATATTACCATATAATGAATTACATTTATCCGTTAATAAAGTTGCCAGTGTTTTAGCAGAATAACCATTATCATAAATTACATCCATAAAATCAATGACATTTTCTCTTTGCCAACCAAAGTTTAAAACTTCTCCGACTCCAGCATGGATCACTCCATCGCTAAACATCACAAAAGTATCATTCTCTTTTAAATAAATTTTAGATTTATAAATGGTTTTTCCTTTAATATCCATACTCGTTTCTTTATAATCGACATGTTTGCCATCCCGTATAAAGATTAAATGTGGATTATCGTATTGATAGATTTCAGCATATTCTTGATTCACAATCCGAATAATTGTAAAAGTGGAATAAGCGACTTGACGAACATTACAAACTGGCAAAGTAGACGCAATCGTTTCTACGCATTCCTCAATGGATAAATCATTTGCCATCATTGTAGAAATAATTTTTGAAGTAAGTGTTGATAAAATATTTGCTTTAACTCCACTTCCAAGACCATCTGCTAAAACAATAACAGATGAATTTTCTTGTTGTTCTACTACTTCAATATGGTCACCACATAATTCTTCGTGATGCTTGAATAAACTATGATACCCAATATCTGTACATAAATTATTCATTTTTTAAAGACTCCTTCAATTTCGTTAAAGCGACTTTTGTTTCTGCTGTCGTTTCACCTAATAAAGAAGCGATTTCTTGAACAACACGCATTTGTTTTTCAATGACTTTATCGGTAATTTCCATTGTTTTTTGACTTAAGTCTTCCTTATCTACCCTTTCTTTTTCTTCTTTTGTTATATCTTTCATTATAGAAATTAAAATATGATATTGTGCATCATAAATAATGCTTTCTTCAACATACTTTTTATATTCTGCCAAATAAATCTTTTTCACTCTTGTATTTTTATTTTCAATTAATACATTCGCATAAGGATAAGGATCTAAAACGGTAGAAACTTCACATCCAATAATATCTTTGGAATTTGGCAAGTTTAAAATGCGACACATTGCTTTGTTCATTAATTGAATTTCTAATTGTTCATTTAAAACCATTAAACCATTTGGCGTGTTGGAAACAACATTGTCAGAAAACGATTCTGCTTTCTCTTTTAAATAAGGCAAGCACATTTCCGGAATCGCTTTTCCCCGAATAATAGCTTTCGCTTTCTCACGACATGTTTCATAACCGCAACTACCACAATTTAATTCTTTATCTTTTGATGTTTTTCCCATTTTAGTTAAAACTTTATTTATTTCATCTTCACTTGGATTAGCATGATGAACACCTAAAAATTTAAATGGGTGGTTTAAATCACTTGAATTAGGCATCCTAACGTCAAAATCATTTTTTCCGGCATATTGGTGTACTAATAAATAATCACGAATAGGTGCTCGATGATTTTTATCCATCACTGGACCATTTATACAACTTCCTGAACAAGCAGACATTTCAATAAAACAATTACGAAGATTGCCCTTTTCAATATCTTTTAACGCAGCAATACAATTATCCATTCCATCAATTACTAAATATTGGTAAGGGCCTTCTATTTTATCCATTGTATTTAAAATACCACCTGATGTTGGAAATAAACGTGCTTTACTTTGGTCTTGATAAACGTAGTTTTGTTTAACAATATCAATATTTTCTTCTTTTAACCATTGAGTTAATTCTTCATAAGTCAAAACACAATCAACGATTCCTTTATACACATCGGCTTCATCTTTTTTAGAAATACAAGGCCCAATAAACACTGTGTATGCATCTAAATTTTCGCTTTTAATTTTTTTACAATGAGCTAACATTGGAGATAAAACAGGTGCTAAATAAGGCAAAACTGTCGGATAATACTTTTGAATTAAAGTATTTACACTATGACAACAAGAAGAAATAATAATATTTTGTTTACCTTCTTTAATTAAATTTTCGTATTCTTTTTTTACAATAGTGGCTCCAATAGCTGTTTCTTGCACATCATAAAATCCTAATTTTAATAAAGCTTCTTTCATACTTTCTATCGTAGCTTGATCATAATTTGCAACAAAAGAAGGAGCTAAACTGACAATCACTGGCTTTTGACTCGCAATCAACTTTTTAGCTAATGGGACATCATTACGAATTTCTTTTGCATTTTGTGGACAATTGACAAAACATAGTCCACATAAGACACATTCATCTTTAATGATATGCGCTTGATTATCTTCAAATCGGATTGACTTTACAGGACAATGTCGAATACATTTATAACAATTTTTACAATTGGCTTTTTTTAAATTCAAACAATTTGCCATCTTATTCACTCCTATACTGCTAATTTTTCAAGAACATATTTTTGAAAAACATCATCGAAGTTGCTTGTAGTAACCCCACAAACAACTTCGTCATCAATTTTAATACTTACTCCACTACTTGAACATTTTCCTAAACAAAAGGAGGCTTTTAAATTTACTTTATCTTCTAAGTGATGATAAGAAATTTTTTCTTTCAACTTATTAATAATAGAGTAAGAACCTTTGATGTGACAAGAACTACCTACACATACTGAAATCTCCATTTGTTTAAACCTCCTAGTTTCCTTTATAGGCTTTTCTTAAAATAACTTTCATATCTTCTACTAATGGTACACGTGGATTTGCTGGTGAACATTGATCTTCATATGCCATCATTGCGATTGAATCAATATTTGCTTCAAAATCTTTTTCATCAATGCCAGTTGCAGCAAAATTCATATCAATACCAATGTTTTTACCTAATTGATCCACTGCCTTAGCTAAACTTTCAACCCCTTCTTGTGGAGTGGTTGCAGGTAAACCTAATAGTTTAGCAATTTGTTGGAATTTTTCATGTGCGCAATAATAATTATATTTTGGCCATGTAGATAATTTTTGAGGAATTGTTCCATTGTAACGAATGACATGAGGTAATAAAATCGCATTCGCTTTACCATGTGGAACATGGAATACTCCACCAATTTTATGAGCAAGTGAGTGGTTCATTCCTAAGAAAGCATTTGCAAATGCCATTCCAGCAATGGTTGAAGCATTATGCATTTTTTCTCTAGCTTCTAAATCATTTTTACCATTCTTAACTGCTCTTGGTAAATA
>CAJJXN010000018.1 GCA_905197115.1 uncultured Bacillota bacterium
ATATGTATATTTATAAACAAGCAAGTTGATATTTATTCACTTGCGAAACTTCAGTATCTGATGATTTTTATAGTCGATACAAGCAGCCTTGCACTGACGGGCACAAAGTCCGCAGTTCCTGCACTTCCCGGCATCCAGTTCCGGGCGGAACAATGAAAAGCGGGAGAAGAAACCCAATACCGTCCCCACCGGACAAACCATATTACAATAGGTACGTCCGTTACGCCATGCCAGCACAAACAAGACAACCACCGTAATGACAGCAATCAGGAAAGTAGACAGACTTTTCAACCACACATCCGTTTCATAAAAGGCATAACTGTCTGCCCGTTCTGCCCAATAAGCCAGCAGGTTGTTTCCCCATCCGTATAAAGGAGCCAGCAAATTGGAAACAATCCGTCCGAAAGAGCTGTAAGGAGCCAGTAAAGCTGCTCCGGAACCGATACCGGCCACCAGCATCAACAGGAACAGAGCCAGAAAGCCGTAACGCCATCCTTTCTTTTCCGGAGAATAGGAATAATGATACTTCCTCTTTTTACCCCGTTTACCGAACCATGCAAAGAGATCCTGCATGACGCCCAAAGGACAGATTACCGAACAATACACCCGTCCGAAGACCAGTGTCAGCACAACCAGTGCTATTACAATCCCCACGTTCAGTGCCAGCACGGCCGGCAAGAACTGAATTTTTGCCATCCACCCCAGCCAGGCATGAAGTGTTCCTGTAAAATCCAGAAACAGCCCGGTAATACATAGGAAGAAGCAGACAGCCAACGTCAGTCTGATTTTACGCAACATAACCACTCCGTTATAAAATTCTTGTTATCAAGTCATAGTATACTGCAAATGTATGGATAAAAAAGCAATATACCGACATCTAAATGAAGGAAAAGATGAAAAAACTCCGTACCTTTGTGGACTTTTTAATACAATAATCACGGAAAGTATGAACAATTCGATAAAACCCAATTCCTTTCAGGCATGGCTGCTGGCCATGCGTCCCAAGACACTGACCGGAGCCGCAATTCCGGTTCTGCTAGGCTGCGCACTGGCTTATATCTTCGGAAAATTCCAGCCTGTTCCGGCCTTGCTTTGCTTCCTGTTTGCCTTTCTGATGCAGACGGATGCCAATTTCATCAACGACTTGTACGACTATCTGAAGGGAACTGACCGGGAAGACCGCCTGGGACCGGAACGTGCCTGTGCGCAAGGCTGGATCACACCTGCCGGAATGAAACGGGGCATTGCAGTCACCACGCTACTGGCCTGCTGCGTCGGTCTGGGTTTATTAAGCTACGGAGGATGGGAAATGATTCCCGTAGGTCTGGCCTGTGTCGTATTCGCCTTTCTCTATACGGCCGGTCCTTATCCGCTGGCCTATCACGGATGGGGAGATGTACTGGTGCTCATTTTCTTCGGCTTTGTTCCCGTAGGATGTACCTTCTACGTCATGGCTCACAGCTGGAACACGGCAGTCTTTGTGGTTTCTCTTGCCTGCGGACTCATTATTGACACCTTGCTGATGGTCAACAACTTCCGCGACCGGGAGCAGGATGCAGTCAGCGGAAAGCGAACACTCGTGGTCCGCTTCGGGGCACGCACGGGGCTGCTGCTGTATTTTCTGCTTGGAATGGCCGCATGCTGGCTCTGCTTCTACTTTATCTGGCTGGGAAAAATTTATGCGGTCCTGCTTCCCCAGCTCTATCTGATACCCCATATTCTGACAACACAGAAAATGGCACGTATCGGAAAGGGAAAAGCCCTGAACCGCATTCTGGGAGAGACCTCACGCAACATGCTGCTTTTCGGTCTGCTCCTTGCTCTGGGACTGATTCTCTGAACTCCTCCGGCAGATCAGTCTTTTTCAATCAATACCGTGGCGTATGCTGAGATTCCTTCCTCCCGTCCGGTGAAACCCAGCTTCTCGGTAGTGGTTGCCTTGATGGAAACATCGTCCGCCTCCACTCCCATTACGTGAGCCAGTACTTCCTGCATTTCCGGAATACGGGCCTTCAGCTTGGGACGTTCGGCACAGACCGTCGCATCAATATTGCCTACCCGCCAGCCTTTTTCCGCAATCAGATCGACAGTACGGGCCAGCAGAATCTTGCTGTCAATATTCTTGAACTCGCCTGCCGTATCGGGGAAATGATAACCGATATCACGCATATTCGCAGCTCCCAGCAGGGCATCACAAATGGCATGGATCAGGACATCTGCATCTGAATGACCTAAAAGACCTAAAGGTGAAGGAATGTTGACGCCACCTAAAATCAGTTTACGATTAGTAACTAAACGATGAATATCTGTTGACTTTCCAATACGATACATTTTCTTTTCCTACTTTTCTACAATGGGATAAGGAACTTTTTTTAAACGTTCACTAAACATTTCATGACGTCCTACTTTTGCCATATTAACGCCATCTATTTTGACACAATCTCCTGTAAATGAAGTAGTTACTTTTAAAAGGCTGCTTCCAACACCATAAAAATCGACTGGTGCATTTCCATCAGAGAACATTTTACATTTTTCTTCATCAAATCCACTAGAAACAACAATTTTAACGTGTTGATGACCATGTTCATCTAAAGCTTTGCGCAAAGCCTTAACTAAAGTAACATTGACACCATTTTTTTCAATTGTTGGATCCGTAATATTTTCTCTTTCAAAATATTTATCAACAAGTGCTTTTGAAGTATCAATACGCACACCATATAATTCGTCTTTAAAATAATCTGCGACTTTTAAAGAATCCGTAATGACATCATTATTTGAATCAACTAATACAATTAAATTGTCTTGATTAAATTTTTCATGAAAAGCTTTGGCTGCTTCTAATAAATTCATTTTAAACATTACAATTAAAGCATGTGGCATGGTACCCATTCCTTTATAGCCAATCCATTCTCCCATAGCATCTGTGCAAAATGAACGAATTCCTCCAATATAAGCGGCATAACCATCGCCTGGATGATTTCTTGGATCATCATCGCGATCACCAAAAAAGATTACTTTTGCGCCTTTTGCTGCCTCAATAATTCTTTTACAATTAGATGCAACGGAAGTTCTTCTTGCTAATATTCCATCAATTGGTCCTTCTAAAAAACCAAAGTCCTGATATCGACCGGTAATTTTTAAAACAGGTTCAAGGGGTTCAATTAAATCTCCATCATTTAAAGCTTCAATACGTAAATCTTGAGGATTTTTTGCAAAAGTATGAATCAAAGCAATTGCTTCATCAATACCGCATAAAACAGAATGTCTTCGTTGGAAAAATTGAACTGTGACTGTATTATCTGGATGATATTCTCTTATGATTTCTTCTGTTTTTAAAAAATAAGCTGCGCTAAAATAGCCATCTTTATAACGCTCATCCAAATGAAATGTTTTATTCGTTAATCTTTGGATTTTACCTTGTTGTTTTAAAGTAAATTCTAACATATATCTCACCTCTGAATAAAATTTATTTTATCCTTTAACATTATAAACTATTTTATTTAAAAAGAATATAAAAATTAAACTATTTCTTTTTATAAAAAAGAAAAATAAACAATATTAGTCCGAATATAACAACTAGAATCCAACAAAGAAACATAAAAAAAGAAGTAAAAGAAATAAACGTACATTTAAATAAATTTAAAAGTATGAAAAAGCTCAATGTTAGAAGGGCAAACGAAGATAATAAACTTTTAATAAGAATTAAAAGAATTTCTATAACACTTATTTTTACAACGTTATATGAATTAACACCAAGATGGTAAAAAGCAATTCGATTTTTCTTTTTTTTATAAAAATTAGTATGAAAGAGAAATGAAGCACTTAATATGGATAAAACAAGTACAATAGAAGAATAATAAAAAGTATTTTGATAAAGATAATCCATGGTGGGTATGTATAAAAAAGATAAATAAGGAGCATGACAAGAAAGATGTGAAGTGGAATTAATAAAATGAGAATTTGTATTTAAAAAAAGAATTCCATTATAAATTTGAATGTTTAAATAAGAATAAAGGTTTTGTAAGAAAGTAGAGTTTCCATAAAGGATGTCTTGATTTTTTTCATGCGTGATAATATTTTTTACAATAAAGGATTGGGTTTTGTTCTCAAAAGTAATAGAAAGTAATTGATTGGGCATTATTTTTAAAGAATTTGCTAATTTTTGAGAAATGATAATTTCGTTTTTTTCTAATAAATCGGATGTATAATTAAATTGAATAGGACTTGTAATTTTTAATACATTTTGTAAAGAACTTAATTCTTTAATCGTTAATAAAAAGATCAGTCCAGTAGAAGAATCAATGTATATATTTTGATTATCTGCTAAGATATAATCTTTAATTTTATCTTTGTTTTTATCGAATAATTCAATAAAATGAGAATAAAGTAAACGAGGCTGCAAAGATTTTTTATAATAAATAAAAAAGTTATCTAAATTAAATTCATAATATAAATACTGAGGATGATGGATTAATTCAAGAAAAATTTCTTTGGCATTTTTACTATAAAGAAAGGTGTCTTTTTTTAAAGATAACTTTAAACTAGTTAAAATGGCATCTAAATATTTTAAACGATTGCTATATAAAAGATATTCATTTTCTTCATTAAAATCGATGTATAAGACATCTATTTTTATGGTTTGATAATTGCTTAGTTCTATAAATACTTCTTTGTTCCATTGTGAATGAATACGATTTTTTACATTAATGGGTAAACTAATAATTACTTCATCACTTGAAGTAATTTGATTATTTAAAATAAAACTAGGAGAGACAAAACTAAAATTATCGACAAAAAGACGTTTTATTTGGCTTTTTATAATAGTTACTTGTTCATTTTGAACTTTTTCGTATTGTATATACTCATAGGAACTTGGGAAACTTAAATCTTCCAAGTTTGCAAAAGAAGAGTTTTTTGGTCTAACAACGATGGAATTTTTATTTGTAAAATGATCGAATTGTGAGGATATTGAAAAATGAATAAATCCTTTTATTAAATATCCTATTCCTAGTCCTATGATTCCTATAATGATAAGATAACTACATAATTTTAATAATATCTTTTGATTAAAAAATGCTTGTTTGTAAAGTGATATACATTTTTTAAAGCAAAAAGAAGATTGATTTAGTTCATGAGTTTTTTCAAAACATGGTAAAGTCGAAATATCTTTTTGATTTAAGTCGATTAATGAATCACAATAGGACAGGGTATGAAGTTTATCATGACTACTGATTATGATAATGGTTTCTTTCTTTATTTTTTGTAATTGATTAAAAAATATTTTTATCATTTCTACGTCTAATTGACTGGTTGGCTCATCACATAACAATATTTCTGGTTTTTTTAATAAAGCACGAATAATGCTTACTCTTTGTTTTTCTCCACCTGATAATAATTTAACTGGTTGATTAACTAAATCTTTTAATTTAAATGCTGAAATTAATTCTAAAAAATAAGATTCATACTTTGTATATTCTCTATCCAATATAGAAAAAGCTAAGAAACAATTTTCTTTTATAGTTAATTCATCAATAAGAGAAAACTCTTGACTAATATAACTGACTTTAGAAAGAGAATAGTCGAGTATTTCATGAATATTTTTGTTTTTATAAGTAATTTTCCCTTGATAATTTGTATCAATGCTAGCTATCATTTTGAGTAAAGTCGTTTTTCCTTTTCCTGTTTCACCAACAATTCCATATACATGATTTTGATTAAACTGAAAAGAAAAATTATTAAAAATTAAATTATGATTGAAAGATTTAAAAAGATTATTTACATTTAGCATATTGTTTCATCCCTTAAAAAACGTATTAAATCTTTATGTTTAAATTTATATATGGATAAAAAGATTAAAATAAAATATAAAAGTAACATCAAAACTAAAATGTTGAGTGAGAGTAATATATTGATATTTTTTTTCTTGATTATAATAATAATAAATAACATAATTAAAACAAAAATAGCATGAAAATAAAAAGAAAAAAAACATTCAAAATGACTGGCTCCCATTTGCAAATAAATGGCTATTTTTTTATAATTTTTATAAAGTAAAACTTTAAAATATAAAATAAAAGCGAATAAAGAACAAAGAATACAAAAAAATAAAAAATAAAAAGTAATTTTATTACAAGATATAAAAAGCAAGTAGTTGACATAAAAATCAAGAAAAGCATCTGAAATATAATAAGGGCTTGTAGCGTTAAAATGATGGGAAAAAGGGTTATTTGTAAATAAACAATGATTTTGATTTTCTTTATAATAAATTAAAAAATCTTGATTTAAAAAATAAATTTTATCATTTGATTGATTATTTAAAATGATTTCTGAATATAAATCTTGTTGAATTAAAATATCTTTAAAAAAAGTATAATTATAATAGATACATGGTTTCGTAAATAAGGCTTTTTCATTTACGATTTTAATGTTTTGACAATTAAATTCAAATGAAATATTGTCATAGTTAAATTGAAATAAGAGTTGATGATTAAATGACTGAATTTCATTTCTTTTAAGAAAAAAATAATTGATAACAATATTATCATTTGATTGTATGGGTTTAAAATAAAACTCGGATATATAATGATTTTGATAAAATACTTGAAGATGCTTGGTAAAATTATCTAAAGAATCGACGGTTTCATTTAAAAAACCATCTAACTTTTCATAATTTTTGATAGTAAGTACATTTCTATCATAATATTGATTGCTATTTTTTTGAATAATTGATATATAAGTGGATTTAAAAGATAAACTTTTATATAAAATCCCGTAATTCATTACGGATAAGACAAAAAGTAAAATTAAAGTGATTGGATGATTTAAACAATGTTTCAATTCATGTGAAATGATATTGTATTGGTGTTGTCTATCTTTAGCTAGCTTCATTTAAAACCTCTTTTAATTTGCCGTTGTGCAATAAATATACTTTTTGAACATAAGGTTTAATGAGATGAAGTTGATGTGTAATGATTAGAATGGTTTTATCTTTTAATAAAGAAAATAAGAAATCTAATACTTCTTTGGCTGTAGCTTCATCTAAAGCATTGGTTATTTCATCTAATAAATAAATGTGGCAAGATTTTAAACAAGCGCGAAGAATGGCTACTTTTTGCTTTTGTCCTCCAGATAAGGTATAAACTTTTCGCTTTTTTAAATCGTCGAGATGATGTTTTTTTAAAATAGAGTCTATTTCTTTTTTATTAAAAAACAATTCTAAATTTTCGTATACCGTTTTATTTTCAAAGAGTAATAGATTTTGTGGAAGAGTATGAATAATATGTTTTTTATAAATATGTTTTTCATGTGTAGAATAGTGAAAAATATTTTTATTTTGATAAAAAATTGTTCCTGAATTAGGCTTTAATTGTAAAGATAAAATTTGAAAAAAAGTTGTTTTACCACTACCAGAAGAACCTATTATAGCCATTTTTTCTTTATCTTGAATGTGAAGATGAATATTAGCCAAGACTTTTTTGTCTTCAAATTGCATAGTTAGATTAGATATTTGAAGCATATGATCACCTATTTATATGATAGTAAAAAAAAATAAAGAAATCTTTTAAAAATAAAAAAAACTTATAGTCAAAACTATAAGTTAGAATTCGATTCTTCTAATGTTAAATTTTTTTTCAAACTTTTTTCAAAATTAGCGCGTGATAACATGATTACATTTCCACAACTCATGCATCTTATTTTGATATCTGCACCCATGCGAATGATTTGCCATTTATTTCCTCTATTTGCACACGGATGTGCCTTTTTCATCATGACATAGTCATTTAATTGATATGGTATTTTATTCATTTTATAAACCCTTTTTATAAGCTAAGTATAAATTGCTCATAAGCATTAAATTGGTGATTACACCAACTCCTCCTGGAACAGGAGTATAGGCTGTGATATACTCATAACATTCTTTTGCAACATCTCCACATAATTTTCCATGTTCATCAAAGTTAATACCTATATCTACGATAATGGTTTTTTTAGAAACGAAGTTTTTGGTTAAAAAGTTTGCTTTTCCAACACAAGTAAATATTATATCGGCCCGTTTACATATTTTTTCAAGGTTCTTTGTTTTTGAATGGGCAATTGTAACAGTTGCATTTTTATTTAAAAGCATCATTGCTAAAGGTTTTCCCACATTAATTGAACGTCCAATTACTACCACATTTTTTCCTTCTAAAGAAATATTATAAAAATCGAGAATTTGAATGGCTGCTGCAGGAGTGCAAGATAAAAAACTCTTCTCATTACTAATTAATTTGCCTAGATTTGTAAAAGTATAGCCATCAATATCTTTATTTGGGTTAATTTGGGATAAAATTATATTTTCATCAAATCTAGAAGGAAGAGGTCGATCAACCATGATTCCATGAATTGTAGAATCTTGATTCCATTGTTGTATGTGTTGGATGAGTTCTTGTTGTGATAGATTTTGATCAATAACAAATTCAATTAGATTTACATTTAAAAATTCACTGATTTTTTTTCTGCCTTTTAAATAAGAAGAACTTGCTTCATCATTATGATGCACGATAATAAATTTTAGTTGTTCTTCATTTTGAAATTTTTGAAGTAAATCGAATTTTAAATTTTCTGCAACTTTTTTTCCATCTAAGATTTTTGCCATATTTAGTTCCTTTCGTTATTTATATTCTTTAAATCCTGAACCGAAAATATCGGTTGTAGTATGCAACGACATAAAAGCTTGATCATCATGTTTAATGACTAATTGGATAAGTTCATGATATTGTTTTTTTGGAATCATCACTTTAATTACTTTTTTGCTTTGTAATGTATAACCGCCGTAAGCATCAAATAAAGTAGTTCCACGATCTAACTTTTCTAAAATTTCTTTGTTAATTTCTTCGTATTTGTCGGAAATTATTTCTGCAATATAACATTTTTGTCCTGATACTTGTGTGATTTCTACAAATCCAGCACATAAGAATACGGAAACTAATCCAATGGCTACATGGTTTAAAGAAAAATTAGCGATTAAAGCCAAAATGACAAGTAAACCATCTTGAATGAAAAATAAATGAGATAATTTAACTTTTAAATATTTATTCAAAACGAGAGGGGGAATGTCAAACCCACCTGTTGAACCGCCAATTCGATAAATAATTCCACATCCAGTACCTACAGCCATTCCACCAATAATACTAGCTAAAATTGGTTCTAAAGTGTTAAATTCTGCTTGTACCTTATCAAAGAAAGGTAATTTAAATAAAGCAAGAAATCCAGAAAAAAGAATTGTTCCAAATAATGTTCTAAGCCCAAATTTTTTTCCTAAAAAAATGGTTCCAATAAAAAATAAAATCCAACTCACGATAATGGCAACCGTTTCTAAGTTCCCATGAAAAATGACATTTAATATAAGCGTGAAGCCAGCCACGCCACCAGATAACATACCTTTAAAATCACCATGTTGATAATTTAAAAAACAAAAAGAAGAAGCACAAGCAACTAAAAAATTACCAAGAATAATTATTAATATATTTTTGTAACTTTTTTTAAAAAATAGTCCAATTTTTTTCATCATTCTTTTATTGCACCTCCTATGTTTTGTTTTAAATAAGCATAAATGAAATCATCTAAATCTCCATTTAAAACGGCAAAAGCATTTCCATTTTCAAAATTTGTACGATGATCTTTAACTAGTGTATAAGGACATAATACATATGATCGAATTTGAGAACCCCATTCATTAGCTTTTTGAAGCCCTTTTAATTTAGCGATTTCAGCTTCTTTTTCTTTTAAGTAAATCGTATATAATTTTGATTTTAGCATCATAAAGCACATTTCTTTATTTTGAATTTGAGATCTTTGTGATTGGCAAGATACTACTATATTTGTTGGAATATGAGTGATTCGTACGGCAGAATCGGTTTTATTGATATGTTGCCCTCCCGCTCCACTTGCACGATAAGTATCAATGCGAAGATCTTCTTCATTAATTTTAATCTCAATATTATCTTCATAATCAGGAGTGACTTCAATTGAAGCAAAAGAGGTATGACGTCTTTTATTCGCATCAAAAGGAGAAATTCGAACAAGACGATGAACGCCACCTTCCCCTTTTAAATAGCCATAAGCAAAATTTCCTTTTATTAAGATACTCGCTGATTTAATTCCAGCTTCATCTCCCATTTGATGGTCTAAAATTTCAACTTTATAGCCTTTTTTCTCTGCCCACTTGCAATACATATCATACAACATATTCGCCCAATCTTGGCTTTCGGTTCCTCCCGCTCCAGGATGAAATTCAATGATTGCATTATTTGCATCATATTTTTGAGTTAATAACATTTGAATTTCAAACGCTGAAAAGAATTCAGATATTTCTTCAAATTCAAGATTTAAAAGTTCCATCATCTCTTCGTCTAAATCAGATTCAATTGATTTTGTATCAAGTTGTAATTGATTTAATTTATTTGCTAGATGGTTATAAGATGAAATGATATTTTTTAATGTGTTTATTTTTTGAATGACTTGTTTAGAGTTGTTTTTATCTTTCCAAAAATTTTCTTGAAAAGTTTGTTCCTCTAATATTTTAATTTGTTGTTCTTTTGCTGCAAGGTCAAAGTGAATCACCGAGTAATTTTAAACGATTACTCATTTGACCTAATTTTGTTTTTATTTCATATAAGTCCATATATTCACCTATTCAGCTGCATTTTTGGATGGTTCTTCTTTTTTGGTGAAAGTAACTTCAACTTTTAAAGTATATAACACAACTTCAGTTGCGATTTTATCCATCATTTTTTGAAACATTTCGAATCCTTCACTTTGATATTGAACGAGTGGATTTACATTAGAATAAGCTCTTAAATGAATACCATCTCTTAATTTTGTCATTTGATCAATATGTGCAGGCCAATTCATGTCAATACAACGTAATAAGATGCTTTTTAAAATGACATTATAAGCTTCTTCGCCCCATTGTTCTTTTCTTTTTTCTGCTCCTGAAATTAAAATTTCTTTGACTTTTAAAGCAATTTGCATCGTATTTTCTAAGCCATAAAATAATTCTTTTGAAATGGTACCTTTTCCAGTAAATTTATTTTCAATATTTTCAATTAAGCGAGGAATATCTACAACATATTCTTTTTCAATAATATCGGAACTTGAATTAATTAATTCTTCAGCCGCTGTTTCATAAAATTTCTCTGTAATATTATAACAATCTTTTGTTTCTAAAACATCATCACGTAAATGATAAATTTTTTCTCTTTGTTGACTTAAGACATTATCGTATTCAAGTAAATGTTTACGAGAATCATAGTTACTTCCTTCTACTTTCTTTTGTGCAGAAGAAATGGCACTGGTCATCAATCCAAATTGAATAGCATCTGTGGAGTCTTTAAACATTTTTTTGTATCTTTCGCCCCCAAAGCGTTTCATTAAATCGTCTTCTAAAGAAATGTAAAAACGAGAAAATCCTGGGTCACCTTGACGACCAGAACGACCTCTTAATTGATTGTCAATACGACGAGATTCATGACGTTCACTACCAATTACCGCTAATCCGCCAAGTTCGCGAACTCCTTCACCTAATTTAATATCGGTACCACGACCAGCCATGTTTGTTGCAATCGTAATAGCACCGATTTGTCCGGCTTTCGCAATAATGTCGGCTTCTCTTTCATGGTTTTTAGCATTTAATACTTCTGCGTGTAAACCTTCTTTTTTCATCATTTTATCAATTTCTTCACTCGTTTCAACAGCAATGGTACCAACAAGAATTGGTTGACCTTTCGCATGGCGTTCTTTTACTTCTTCAATTAAAGCTTTAAATTTTAAATCTTTCGTGGCATAAATCATATCATTGTCATCAATACGAATAACAGGAACGTTTGTAGGAATTTCAATGACACGCATATTGTAAGTTTCTAAAAATTCTTCTTCTTCTGTTTTTGCGGTTCCAGTCATTCCAGAAAGCTTGTTATAAAGACGGAAGAAGTTTTGATATGTGATGGTTGCCATTGTGATGGTTTCAGGCTTAATGGTTACTCTTTCTTTTGCTTCAATTGCTTGGTGAAGACCATCGGAGAACGTTCTACCTTTTAAATAACGACCAGTAAATTGATCGACAATAACAATTTCATCATCTAATACCACATAATCTACATCTTTAGACATCGTATAATTTGCTTTTAAAGCTTGGTTAATACAATGAACTAAGGCAGCATTTTCTAAGTCGTATAAGTTTTTAAGTCCGAATACACGTTCGGCCTTGGTAATTCCTTCTTCTTTTAAAAACACGGATTTTGTTTTAATGTCAACTTCATAATGTGTATTTTCAGTTAAAGAACGAACAAAACGATTGGCTGGAACATATAAAGCCGCGTTGGCTTTATTTCCGCCGGAAATAATTAATGGTGTTCTAGATTCATCAATTAAAATAGAGTCGGCTTCATCGATAACGGCAAAATTTAATCCACGTTGAGTCTTATCTTCTAAACGTCTTACCATGTGATCACGTAAATAGTCAAATCCTAGTTCTGCATTGGTTGTATAAGTGATATCACAAAGATATTCTTGTTGCTTTTCATAAGAACTTTTTTCGCGTAAGTTTACTCCAACACTTAATCCTAAGAAACGATAAATTTCACCCATCCATTCGGCGTCACGTTTTGCTAGATATTCATTGACAGTTACTACGTGAACTCCTTTTCCAGGAAGAGCGTTTAAATAAACAGCCATTGTTGCTGTAAGGGTTTTTCCTTCCCCAGTTTTCATTTCAGCAATATCTCCTTCATGAATTACTAATGCCCCCATGATTTGTACTAAATAAGGGAATTGATGTAAAACACGATAAGCTGCTTCTCTACAAACAGCAAATGCTTCTTCTAAAATTTCATCTAAAACTTTTGCTTCGTTTTCTTCTCCAGCTTCTTTGAATTTTTGACGGAAAATATTTGTCATATCACGGAGTTCTTCATCCGTTTTTGCACGCATTACATCTTTTAAAGCATCCACTTTTAAAGCTCTTGCTTTTAATTTCTTTAAATGCTTTTTTTGAAAATTAAAAATTTTATTTAATAAGCCCATATTATGTTCCTCCAATTCTGCTAACTAAGACAGCTTGTCTTCTTTATTATACCTTTTTTTTGTGAAAAAATATATATATATTTTATATATATTTCAGCAATCGATAGAAAACTTTTATAAAATACTTAAACTTATTTGAAAAAGTAGTCATATTATTGTAAAATAATAACGCATATAAAAAAGGAGAGATAAATATGGCTTTAGTAAGTATGAAAGAAATGCTATTAAAAGCAAAAAAAGAAAAATATGCGGTTGGTCAATTTAATATTAACAATATTGAATGGACAATGGCTATTTTAGATGAAGCGCAAAGATTAAATGCCCCTGTTATTTTAGGTGTATCTGAAGGTGCTGCTAAGTATATGGGTGGTTACAATACGGTAGTAGCTATGGTAAAAGGATTAATGATGGATAAAGGTTATACCATTCCTGTTGCAATTCATTTAGACCATGGTAGCAGTGTAGAAGTATGTAAAAAAGCATTAGATGCTGGCTTTACTTCTGTTATGATTGATGCATCTCATCATCCATTAGAAGAAAATATCGCAATCACAAAAGAAGTGGTTGAATATGCTAAAAAGACGAATGCTTCTGTTGAAGCTGAATTGGGTAGAGTTGGTGGACAAGAAGAACATGTTATTGCCGAAACAATGTATGCTGATTTAAACGAATGTGTTAAATTAGTAAAAGAAGCTTCAATTGATGCTTTAGCTCCTGCTTTGGGTTCTGTTCATGGTCCTTATCAAGGTGAACCTAAATTAGGATTTAAAGAAATGGAAGAAATTGGTCAAGCTGTTCCTACACCATTAGTTTTACATGGTGGTTCTGGAATTCCAGAAGATCAAATAAGAAGAGCAATTGCTTGTGGCACTTGCAAAATCAATGTGAATACAGAATGTCAACAAGAATGGACTAAAATTGTTCGCGAAGTTTTAGCAAAAGATGCAAAAGTTTATGATCCAAGAAAAGTAATTGGTCCAGGTAAAGAAGGAATCAAAAAAGTTGTTTTTGACAAAATGACAATTTTTGGTTGCATCGACAAAGCTTAATGGATTTAGAACCACAATTAAAAATAGCTTTAAAAGCAATTATGGAAGCATCGCAAATTATTATGGATGTTTATCGTAATGATTTTAAAGTACGTTTAAAAGAGGATTTATCGGTAGTTACAATTGCAGATATACAATCGGATCAAAAAATTCGAGAAATATTAACATCTGCTTATCCATCATATGGTATTTTAAGTGAAGAAACAGCCGATAACAAAGAAAGATTAAATAAAGATTTTTGTTGGATTGTAGACCCATTAGATGGAACAAAAGATTTTGTAAACAAAACAAATGAATTCTCAATCAATATTGCTTTAGCTTATAAAGGAAAAATTGTTTTAGGTGTAATTGCTGTTCCTTATGTTAATACTATTTATTATGCGATGGAAGGCTTGGGAACATTTAAAATAGAAAACAATATTGTTAAAAAAATTCACGTTAATGATAAGCAAAAAGATTATACTTTATTCGTTAGTAATTTCTTTTTCAAAGAAGAAGAATTTGATAAAATTCCAAATAACACTTTAATTAATCAAACCATGAAATGCGGTAGCTCATTGAAAGCATGTAAAATTGCTGAAGGAATGGGAGAAATTTGTATAAAATTTGATGAACATACTAAAGAATGGGATACAGCGCCAAGTGAAATTATCATTAAAGAAGCAGGTGGCTGCATGAGTGATATTTATGGAAATGAAAATATGTATAATAAAAAGGATGTAGTGAATCATAAAGGTTTTATTATTGCAAATTCTAGACAAACTTTAGAAAAGTTTATTATAAAATAAAAAGTTTAAATAAGTGTTTAACTAAAAAAAGTTAAATGCTTATTTTTTTTAATGGATATAATTAAAATAAATTTAAAAATTATCGGTCATTATAGACTTTTATTAAAAGATAGTTGACAAAAAAAGCACTATTTTTCATAGTGCTTTTAAAAAATAAAATGCAAGTATTATTTACTTGCATTTTTTAGTAATTAAACTTCTAAGCTATTTGCTAAAGCAATAAGTGTTGCTTTATATGCATCTAAAGTTTCTTCGGCAATTTGTGTTCCAACAAGCATTTTGTCTTCACTTGCACGATATTCATTACTATTTAAAATATAAATTTTATTTAAAGTATCTTCTGCCATAAAATCAAGAGATTCAAATAAGATATCAGCAGTTGAATCTGTTTGACCATCAGCAGCGAGATAACATTCAGCTAAATAATCAGCATATTTTTTGAATTTTAAATATACGTTATAAGGATCATATTCAAAAGTTTCAGTTAAAGTATATTCGCCAGCTACACCTTGATTTTCTTGGTATTTAATGCGAACATCATCAAATTGTCCAGGAATAAATAATTGATCCATTTCAATTGAATAAGCAACATCAACTAATGAATAAACTGTTTCTTCATTGTCAACAAAGTTATCATTAACATTGTATACAGTTCTTCTCTTTGTATGTTTTTTCAATCCCCAAGCAACATCACCATTAGGGTTAGCGCCTAAGAATGCCCATGACATTACATCTTTTTCAGATGCATCTTCAAACCAATAAGTTTGATGACGTCCCATAGAGTGGTCTGCATGTTCTAGAATATTGAAACCAGTTGAATAACGATATGGCACACCATTTTCATCATTACCAGCTTTAGGATTTGCAATTGCCCAAGTTAATAAGTGTTTTTCATCAAAACCTCTATCTGTATCTAAACCATCGTTTGGTGTATCGAAATCGCGAGTGTAAGAGAAGAACATATTGTTATTACTTTTCGCATTGTAAGTGAAATCACTGAAATAAGGTTCTGCTGGAGAAGCATAGTTTGTTCCTGCAGGGTACATAGCAGAAATTTTGCCTTCGCCATCAACCATAATACGCCATACCCAACCGTTTCCTTCATCTACATTAACAGAATTACATAATGTAGTGTCAGCACCATCTAAAGAACAATGGTTTAATTTCCAGTCTCTATAAACTGAATTAGATTCTTCTTGTGGGAAAGTATCTGTTTCACCAGGATAGTGACTAATTGGGTCAGCTAATGCGATGTGATTAATTTGGTTATATTGCATAATTGAAATATCACCGAAATTATTCTTTTTGTTTCTTTGTGCATGGTTGATTGTGATGTTCATTTCACCATCTGTACAATATTGAGTGAATTCATTGAAAAGTGTATCCACTTTACAAACACTCTTTTTAGAAGTTTCTAAATAAGCTTTTCCTTCATCAAGTTGTTCTTGATTAACGCTACTAGTACTAGAAGAACTAATTGAATTCGAAGGTTTTGATGTAGTACTATTTGGCGATGTGCTATCTTTTTTGTTACATGAAGAAAGAGATAATGCAGTCAAACCAGCGAGTACTACTAAAAATTTTTTGTTCATATTCGTTTTTCCTTTCTTTTTACATATTTTAAGTTATTTATATTATATTATAATATATCCATTTTGGCAAGTTTTTTCAACTTTAAAGAGAATATAAAAAAAGATAAAACTAAAAAGTCTTATCTTTGAATGAATTAAAGCATATCACTACGATAGTTAGACATTACAGGAACATCTTTTAAAGATAAATAATCGTTTGCTTTTTGAATACTTCTTTGATTTGTGGTTGAGTTTTCAAAAATCAAAGGAGTGGATTCTTCATATACAATTTTGTCGGTTATATAAGGGTTATATATATTAACTTGTGGTTGATTAGCCGTTGCTAACTGATAGTTATAATTTGGATAATAAACAGGTGGGTAATACATTGGATAGTAGTAATATGGTTGATTAAAACGATTGTTACTAAATGCTGCACCTGTAACGCCACCAAGAACTAATCCGCCCACAAAAGGGAATAATCGTTGATCATTTGGATTAATATTAGAGTAATTTAAGCGCATAAAAAAACCTCCTTCTATTACAAAGTATGTAATAAAAAGGAAGGAAAATAGGCAATTATAGGATTTTTGAAAGTTTCTTGTTTAATAAAGCAATAGGCAATCCCATCACATTATAATAACAGCCATTTATTTTCTTTACAAATAAGGCACCACTATCTTGAATACCATATCCTCCAGCTTTATCAAAAGGAGATTTAGTTCCTATATAGCGAGAAATTTGTTCTTCACTTAACTTATAAAAAGTTACTTTTGTAGTGGCATGAAAAACAATTTTTTTGTTTTTAAATAAAATACACACTCCAGTTATAACTTGATGCGTTTGATTGGACAAACTTTTAAGCATTTCAGAAGCTTCTTGTTGATTCTGTGGCTTACCCAATATTTTGTGATTGATTTCAACAATTGTATCAGCTGCGATAATGAGGTCATTTTTGTATTCTTCTTGTACTTTTAAAGCTTTATTTAAAGCGATTGTTTCGGGAATTTTAGTTAATTTCAAAGAAGAATCGTAGTCTTCTTCAATGTTGGCTTCGACAATTTTAAAATTTGAAATGATTTTGTTTAAAAGTTCTTTTCTTCTAGGAGATTTACTAGCTAGGATAATATTCAATTAGATTCTTCCTCTCTTTTATTTAAAATAACAGGAATAACAATGGGTTGACGATTTGTCTTAGCTAATACAAATTTACTGACAGAATCTTTAATTACTTTTTTGATATGTGAAAAAGTAACTTTATTTTTCATTAAACGCAATAAAGCAGAATAAACTACTTTTTCAGCTTCAATTAAAAGATCGCCACGTTCTTTTAAATAAATAAATCCTCTAGACACAATAGATGGTTGTTTTAAAATCGTGTTTGTTTTTGCATCAATTGGAACTACAACGGCAATAAGACCATCATTTGATAAAATTTTACGATCCATTATGACAGCACTTTCAATACCGTTAATATCTTTTCCATCAATATAAACAGCTTCAGCATCAATCTTTTTGCCTCTTGTTACTACACCATTAGACATGACAAGCATATCTCCATTTGATAAAACAAAAGTGTTTTCTTTTTTTACGGCATTCATATTAATAGCCATATCAGCATGAAGTTTGAGCATTCGATATTCGCCATGTACAGGCATAAAGTATTTAGGCTTAAATAATTTGAGCATCAACTTTAATTCTTCCCGTTGAGCATGACCTGATGTATGAATACTATATAACGCACTATTTACAATTACTTCGGCTCCATTTTTAGAAAGAAGATTAATAACCTTATTAACAGGTGATAGATTTCCTGGAATCGGATTTGAAGAGAAAATAACGGTATCACCCGGAATAATTTTAATAACTTTATGTGTATTATTAGCGATTCTAGATAAAGCTGCCATTGGTTCTCCTTGGCTTCCAGTACAAAGAATTAAAATTTCATTCAAATTTTGATAAGCTGAAATTTTAGCATTTTCCATATCAAATAAGTAATTATCAGGACATTTAATATAACCTAATTTTCTTCCCGTTGCAATTGCGTTTTCCATTGAACGACCAAAGACTAATATTTTACGATTATGTTTTACTGCACTTTCAATTATTTGTTGAATTCGATGAACGTTACTTGCAAAAGTAGCAATAATAATTCTTCCCGTTGCTTCTTTAAAAATTTCATTTAACGAAATTGCAACATCTCTTTCACTTTTAGAATAACCTTCTACTTCTGCATTTGTAGAATCAGCCATATATAAAGTGACTCCTTTTGCAGCAATTTGTGTTATTTTACTAAAATCAATATCTTGTCCTAAAGGAGTTAAATCCACTTTAAAGTCACCCGTTGTAACAATTCTACCATTTGGTGTTTCTACAATGATTCCATAACTATCCGGAATAGAATGGGTTGTTGAGAAAAACTCAAAAGTTAAAGGACCAATTTTAATTACTTTAGAAGAATCAATTTCGCAAATATTTACTCTTGATTCTAATCCCACTTCTTCTAATTTATGTTTAATTAAACCGGCTGATAATTTAGAAGCATAGATGATAGGAATATCAATGGATTGTAGTAAAAATGGAATTCCACCAATGTGATCTTCATGACCATGAGTAATAAATAAAGCTTTTATTTTAGAACGATTTTTAATTAAATAAGTATAATCGGGGATAACATAATCCACCCCTGGAAATTCAGATTCTGGGAATTTAACACCAGCATCAATGATGATAATATTATTTCCATGTTCAATACAATAAGTGTTTTTTCCTACTTCATTTAAACCACCTAATGCATAAATGTATGTTTTAACAGATGTATCTATTAATTCGTTTGTCTTTGCTATTCCGTTTTTTGTCATTTTACTATCTCCTACATTGTCTTAAAAGTGTTAATTAAACATAATTATTATAGGATGGATGAAGGAATTTTTCAAGTTTTTTATGAAGAAATATGCATTCCATTTTCAAGAATAGAAAATGTTTTAAAAAATGAATCAATGATAACGTTTACATTGGCTTTAGCATGTTTTTTTCCTTTTTTATTATGTACTCGACCTATTAAAATTTCGATATCATATTCCATTTCTAAATGACTAAAACAACGAATGGTTATATGATTATTTTCTAAAATCCCTTTTAAAAAACGTGCTGTTGATTCGCTTTTTTTTGTTTCATAAAAAACGTTTACACCTTCATAATCACCATATGAAAAACCGATTAATATATTTTCACTTACATTAATTTGATTTTTATGTAATTTATTTTCTAATATTTTTTTAAATTTTTTTAAAGTCTTATATTCAAATGAATTTTTTTTAACGGCTTGATAAATTAAACTCATAAAATCACCACTACTTCATTATATTGAATCACCTAATAAATTTATGCGAATTTTAAATAAGATATTAAAATTTAAATATTTATAAATTAAAGTAGGAGATAAATCAAGGTATAAGACAAAATTTTTAAAGTAAACTAAACTTCCCCATCCTTTTTTCTTAATTTGAATAATTTTAAAAACATTAATAAATTCACATTTTTTATTTTTAATAGACATTGTTGGTTGAAAATAAACATTTTGAATATTAATGGGATGTTTATAATGATTTTTAAACGTGAAAAAGTTTTTTTTAAAATAAAAAGATTGAACAAATTGAGAAGGAGTCGCTTCAATAAAATAGGTTTTTCCTGTTTCTAATATAACTTTACATTTTTGATTATCACAAAGAATACAAATGATGTCTTGAACTTTCATTTTATTCACCACAAAAATTATAACATGTTTGGCGATAAAAAAAGTTTCAAAGTTGTCTCAAAATAAAAAGGAATTAGTCGCTTTCTAATTCCTCTTTATTTTCATTTATTTCTACTTTTACTTTTTCAACTCTAAAATCATCCACTTCTTCAATGGTCACATCCAAATTTTCAAAACTAAATTGATCTCCTTTTTGTGGAAATTTTTCAAGCATTTCGGTACTCCAACCACCAATTGTAGTATACTCGCTTTCAAAATCTTTGTCATCAACATGAACGAGATCAAAGAAGTCATAAATATTCATTGTTCCATCAATGACATATGAATTTTCAGAAGTTTGTGTATATTCTTCTTCTTCTAAAACGTCGGTTTCGTCTAAGATATCACCAACTAACTCTTCTAATATATCTTCCATGGTTAAGATACCCATGGTTCCCCCAAATTCATCTTTGATAATAGCAAGGTGCTTATGAGATTTTTTTAATTCTTTTAAAATAGAAGAGATAGGTTGAGTTTTATAAACATAAAGAGGTTCGGATATCATTTCTTCAAGTTGAATTTCTTTTTTGGCTAAAATGGCTTTTAATAATAATTTTGTACTTAAGATACCAACAATATTATCGATACTTTCTTTATAAACAGGGATTCTTGAATGATTATAAATTTTCTCATCATGAATTAATTCGTTTAAGTCATTATCAATATCCCATCCATAAACATCCACTCTTGGAATCATAATTTCATGAGCAGTGACATCAGTAAATTCGATTGCAGATTTAATTAATTCACTTTGTTGTTCATCAATAAATCCTTCTTCTTCAATTGAATCTACCATTTCTAATAATTCTTCATCGGTAAAAGAAGGTTCTACTTTTTTCTTTTTCCAAAGTCGAGCAATAAGTGGTAAAAGTTTGTCAAAAATAAAGACTAAAGGTGAAAGTATCCAAGAAATTAATTTTAAAGGTTTAGCAAAGAGCAAGGAAAGACGATAACTAAATTTTGAACCAATTGTTTTTGGTAAAATTTCAGCAAAAGTTAAAAGAATAATAGTCATGGCAACAACGGCAATCGAAGGTCCTATTTTTTCGTTAAACCATTGGATACATAAAGCAGTAGCAATGGATGAAGCTGCGATATTTACGAGGTTATTTCCAATTAATAAAGTTGATAATAACGAAGTATATTTTTCTACAAATTGATTGGCTAAAACAGCATTTTTTTCTTTATTATCTGCCGCTTTTTTAAGCGTTAAGCGATTCACTTTGGCGTAAATAATTTCAGAAGCAGAAAAGAAAGCCGATAATATAACTAAGCAAACTAACAATGCGATGGTCATGTTAAATCACCGCCTTTATTTTCTAAATTGTCTTCTAATTCACCAATTTCACCGACTAATTCTTCTAAAACATCTTCCATTGTAATCATCCCAATGGTTTTTTTAGAAGAATCCACAACGATGGCAATATGTGTTTTTTTCTTGCGAAACTCTTCAAATACATCATCAATTTTCATGTCAAGAGATACAAAATAAGGTTTTACAAGCGTTTTTCTTAGTGAATAATCTTTGTTTACCATGATTTGTTTTAAATAAGTTCTCACATGTAAAATTCCTATTATATTGTCAGGTGTTGCAGAATACACAGGAATTCTAGAAAAGTTTTCTTCTAATAAAAATTTTACGATAGCGTCATGGGAAGAATTTTTAATGTCAAGCATTACCATATTTTCTTTTTTAGTGTAAATTTCTTTTACCGTGATATCTCCAAAATCAACTGCAGATTGAATAATTTCACTTTCTTCTTCTTCAATTAATCCTTCTTCTTCAATGGATTCAATAATATCTGTGAATTCATCTTCTGTCATCACAGGTTCTTTTTTGTTTACTTTAAATATTTTATTCAATATTTTAATAATTCCACTATAAATAATAGATAAAGGGAAGAGTAAAAATTTTAAAGCATAAATTGGATAAGAACAAATCATAGATAACTTATCTGCCCACACTGTTGCGATGTTTTTAGGTATAATTTCTCCAAAAATTAAAACAATCACCGTCGTAAAAATCGTTGCAAATAAAGAACCATTTTCATGGAATAAATAAATTCCTACAATTGTTGCAATTGTAGACGCTAAAATATTTACAATATTGTTCCCAATTAATATTGTAACTAAAGAATTGTCAAAGTTGTCTACTATTTTTAAAACTAATTTGGCACTTTTGCTACCATCATCTGCTTTTACTTTTAATTTTATGCGATTACATTTTGTAAACGCGGTTTCGCTTGCAGAAAAAAAAGCACTAAATAAGACTAAAACGAAAAATACTATATACAATAAAGGCCCATCCGGATCCATATTGGATATCACTCCTTCTAAATTACATATGATTTTATTATAATAGTTTAAAAAAAATAATCAAGAGTATAAAAAAAATAATCGAATAAATACTACATATGAGGTGAAAAAATGGAAAACGAAATTATCACGCATATTAAAAAGGACAATTTAAATCGAATTATTGAGTTTAAAACAAACAAAGGAAACATTTATAATTTTGAAATGGCAAAAGAAGCCATTGTATATGATCGAATAAAAAATGCTAAAATTGTGAAAAAAAAGAGTGGGAGAACGACAATAGAAAGTAAAAATGATGAACGTTCTATTGAGGATTTTCCAGAGTTTTAAAACGAATAAAAGAAATAAGAGCAAAGATCCATTTTAAAATAAAAAGAACACAATAAAAAATTAAAAAGCAATTAAATAGAATAGACGTATAGCCTATAATGGCTAAACTTGTTCCAATGGATTTCATTGTATCGTTAAAAAAAATTCCAAAGATACTTGCGGCAATTAAAAATTTAGTTAAATAACAAAGCATTATTTTTCCAAAATAAGGAATATAACTATAAAATGTTTTTTTAGAAAGAATGGGTGAAAAACAATAAAAGCCTAAAGAAATTAAAAGTAAGATTAAAAATAAGATGCAAACTGGATGCATATATCGCAAAAATGCCAAAATAGCTTCTTTAGCAAGAATAAAAAAATTGGAGGTTTCTGTAGTTTGCATATAGCTGACTACCTTTCCAACAGAAGTTTTGTATAAAAGAGGTTGTATATCTTCAATCGAATAACGATAAGCACCACATACTGGAATGAAGTGAACGCAATCTAAAATAATAAAAAAGCAAGCTAAAAGAGATACAATACCAACGAAACTTTGAAAAATTAAAAATATTTTTTTGCTTTTATCCATAGCGTATCCCTCCATTTTTATTTATCATAACATAATTAAAAAAACTTTACACTTTAATCTTGTTTATTAAAAAAGAAACTAATTAAAATATATATATAAAAATAAGTTAGTATTAAAATACTATTGAAAAAACTAAAAATTAATGTTATGATATTATGGCTATAAGAATATAAGGAGGGTTTTTTTTAT
>CAJJXN010000019.1 GCA_905197115.1 uncultured Bacillota bacterium
GGTAAATTTCCTCTCATTTCAAAATCAGTTTTAGGTAAAGTTAAAGTATCTTTATAATCCATTCTTCTCTCTCCTTTTCATGAATAAAAAAAAGCATCCTTAATTCTAAGGACGCTTAATGCGCGGTACCACCTTAGTTCATATTTTTACAAATATGCCCTCTTTCATCGATAACGTTGATGCGACGTCTTTCTTACTGTCTTCAGATTGCCACTACAAAGGGATAAATTCTTTTTTTCTTTCTCATTTTCCACCAACCAATGAGTCTCTAAAAAAGAAATGAAAAGAATTGTTGTCTTTGTCATTGTGTTTATTTTATTTTACAATAATTTCCCTTTTTTTACAATAGATTTTAAAAGCGATTTATATAATAAATAAAAAGCGAGTATTTTTAACTCGCAAATTCATTAAGAATGTTATTTTTTAGCTGAAGGTGCAAATAAATATACTCTCTTTTCAATCTTTTTAACTTCTCCATTTAAGGCAAAACAAACACCATTTAAAAAATCACAGATTCTTCTCGCTTCACTTTTTTCAATATCAATTAAAGAAACAATAATTGGATGGTGATTTAATAATTCAATGGCTAAAGGTTCGACTTCTGTAAATTGAGAGGGTTTATAGATTTGAGGGGTATTAAAAGAAGAATTAGTGATTCTCTCTTCATTTTTTGGATAGGATGGCTGAGAAGAGGAAGAAACATTTTCATGTTGAATTAAAGTTGCAGAAGAACTTTTAGGCATCGATTCTTGGGTATTATTTTCATCAATGGTTGTCGTTTCAAAAACGCTATTTTCTTTCGTAGGAAATAAGAAATTTCGAAGTTTGCCCATTTTTTCATCCTCCTTTTTTATATATTATAAATCAAAAAAGAAAAAAAGAGAATATTTTCTATCATTATTCCTCAATTTTTACTAAAATAGCATCCATTCCAATTAATTCAATCGCTTTCCATTCTATTTCTAAAATCGTTGTTGGAGCAATTTTTTTTGTATTAAAAATAAACAAAGGTCGGTTTGGGGTGACAAGTAATGATTTTACTTTTCCTTCTTCTATATCGATATCAAAATCAAGTATATAACCAATTTTTTCTCCTTGTTTAACATTGATAATAGGTTTACCTTTTAATTCATTTAACTCCATTTTTTCACTTCCCTATCATAATAGAATATGTCAAAAACGCTTTTTTAGTTCTTGTAAAGCATTTTTTTCAAGTCGAGAGACTTGGGCTTGTGAAATATCAAGTTCATTGGCAATTTCAAATTGAGTGAGTCCATCATAATATCTTTTTTGAATAATTGTTTTTTGAAGTTGCGATAATTGCATAATTCCATCTTTTAAAGTAGAATAATTGCTTACTTTTTCACTATAATTTACATCATCGCTTAATTGATCAATAATCGAAATCGACTCGCCATTTTCACTAAAAACAGGATCAAAAATCGAGGCAACGGATTGTACAGAATTAATGGCTTCACAAATCTCACTTTGCTTCATATTCAATATTGTTGCAATTTCTTCAATAGATGGTTCTTTTCCATGAATAGATAAATAAGCCTCTTTACACTTTAAAACTTTATAAGCGACATCTTTTATTTGCCGAGAGATTTTTAATTGGGTACTATCCCTTAAATAACGTTTTATTTCACCAAGTATCATAGGAATAGCATATGTTGAGAAACTGACATCTAATTCTAAATTAAAATTATCAATGGCTTTTATTAAACCAATGCATCCAATTTGAAAGACATCATTGACATCAATGCGAGCTGGAATATTACATTTTTTAATGACACTTAATACTAATTTTAAATTCCCCATTACTAACTCTTCTTTCGCTTTTAAATTCCCCTTTTTATATTCAATAAGATATTTTCGACAATTTTTTTTATTTAACACTTGTATTTTCGACGTATCAATTCCCGTTATTGTGACTTTTTGTTGCATGCAAAAAAACCTCCTAATATTAAGAGGTTTTCCAATAAACTCATATATTATTCACATTACCATTTTGTGGAATTATGATTTTAAAACTTTCCCTTTTAACTTTTTGATAATTCTTTTTTCCAAGCGAGAAATATAGGATTGAGAAATATCTAACATTTCTGCAACTTCTTTTTGTGTCATTTCGACTCCATTATCTAAGCCATAACGCAATTTAATAATTTCTTTTTCGCGATCTTTTAACATTTCAATTGCTTCATACATATGTTTTCTTTTTTCATTATCTTCAATATTACCCAAAAAACTATCTTCATTATTGCTTAAAATATCTGAAAGTAATAATTCATTGCCATCATAGTCAATATTTAGCGGTTCATCTAAAGATACTTCTAACTTTTGTTTGCTTTTTTTGCGTAAGTGCATTAAAATTTCATTTTCAATGCAACGACTCGCATAAGTAGCCAATTTGAAATTTTTATCGGCTTTAAAAGTGGATATTGCTTTGATTAGACCTAAACAGCCAATGCTAATTAAATCTTCCAAATTCGTCGTATTAACTTCATAACGTTTTGCAACATACACGACTAATCGCAAATTATGCTCAATTAATTTATTACGTGCTTCTAAACTACCATTATTATAAGCAACAAATAATTCTGCTTCTTCATCTTTGGATAAAGGAGGTGGCAAAGTATCACTTCCATTAATATAATAAACTAGTTCTTCCACTTCACTTTTAAAAAGAAATTTTTTCAATAATTCATTGATTTTTTTAAACATATGTTTCCCTCCTAATTAAATAAATGTGCGTTCAATAAACAATTACAGTTTTCTTTTATTTGTAAATCTTGAATGAAAATAATGTAACATTCCACTTCTTTTTTTAAAAAAAAGAAAGTACCTTTAAAACCTTTATACTTTTTTCTTCCATCAATTCCTTGTATAAAAATTTCTTCTTTTTTTAAAGAAGTAGTAATGTCAAAATTAATAAAAATAATGGGAATTTCTTTTTTTAAAGCCGTGTTTCCAGTATCAATATAGCCTTTTATTTTATATGCTTTTTCATCAACATATAACTTTCCCTTACAAATAAATTTTTGTTTCTTTAATTGTTTAAAAACTCTTTTTTCAAGCAAGTAAACAAGAATGGTTATAAGAGGAAGAAGAAACATAAATAAAGTGGCAATCGGACGATTAATATAAAGTATTCCCTCATAAATAAAGGTTCCTCCAACTAAAAGTAAAAATCCCATATTAATAAAATAAAAAAGTAAAAAAAAGATTTCGGTTTTTATATACTTTTTCTTTCCTATAAAAATAAAAAAAAGTCGGACAAAAGCATAAAAAAGATAAAAATAAGGGATATAATATAAATTTAGCAAATAAGCTAAAGTGCCGATTAAAAGATGATTTGTTTTATAACTATAAGAGTGCTTTTTTAAATCATGAATAATCATTGCATAGTAAAGAGAAATAAAACTAATAAAGACATGCACAATAATTGATAAATCAAGATAAGCTTTCACTTTTTATCACCAGTGCCATTATAAAAAATTTAATGTAAGAAAAATGTCAAATGATAGAAAATGAAAAAATTATTTTCTACTCTTTTAAAAAATAAAAATAATCATTTTATTCTTAAAAAAAATGAGATATAATAAATAAAATATAGTGGAGGAATACTTATGAAAAAAACACATTTATTTTTATCTAGCTTTGCCCTTTTAGTGATTTTATGTTCTTGTAATCAATCAACACCATCTTCTAATTCCCTGGCTTCAAATACACCTTTGATTAGTGAAGACCCCATAATAAAAGTCAATCGATTAGAAGCTTATTATGATTCATTTAATTTACAAACAACGATTCAAACCATTGAAAATGAAAAAGTAATAAGTTCTTATTATGAATCCTATTTAGATGAAGATTATTACACTTTTATGGGTTATTCAGAAGATAAATCTTTTGTTACTCGAACGCTTTATTTTGAAAAGGGACAAGAAAATGAGGTTATCCGTAAAGAGATAAATGCTTTAAATCAAATTATTTCTACTAAACAAAAAGATAGTTTATGGTCAACATCCATTTATGCAAACCCTTTATCACGCTTTCACCTTTTTATTGAAGAAGAAAATAAAAAATATAGCATTGAAAATGGCACTACTCAAAATATCTTAAATTTTAATGCTCTGATTAGTGGACAGTTAACGGGTTCTTTAGTTCCTATTGAATCTTATTTTCAATTGGAAAATGAGCAATTGCATTATACTTCTAAATATGAAAATAACGACATTCAACTCATTTTATCTTCAAAATTTGTTAAAAAAGAAAATGAAGTTGTTAAAAAAATTCAACCTTTTTTAGAAAATGAGGATAGTAAAAAATTTGATGCCATCTTTGAACGTTTAAAAAATCAGAATTACACTGTGGAAATTAAATCTTCAAAGGAAGAAATAATTGAAACTATTTTTGTCAATCCATCTCAAATTTATTCACGATTTAAGAATGACAATAAAGGTTATTTAAAAACAAATGATGGCTATATTACTTTAGCAATCAATGATAATGAAACACAAGTTCATTTAAATTCAGAGTCAACAGATTCATTTACTTCTTTACATGCAAATTTTAATTTAAGTGGGGCAATTTTAAGAAAAGACCATTCAGATTTTGTAGTATCAAGTGGTGTGAATCAAGTTTTAAATGCTTTTTCATTAGTCCATGCAAAAGATTATTTATCGAATAATTTATTGAAGTTTAATTGCACGAGTGATGAACTATCTATCATGACGAAGAATTTAAATAGTGAAACTTACGTCCTTACTTTTAAAAACATTGGTCAAGCAATACTTCCTGTTGATTTATCAAATTACAATGCCAAAAATAGTTGGGAAGATGAAAATCCTGCTTTAGCTGCTGCTTTACAAAGTTTATTTAATGATTTAAATGTTTTACCTTATTTTGATACTGGATATGGTTGGAACTATTTTGATTATGATGAAAATTATTCAACAATTGAAATTTTTTCTGAAGATGTGCCGGAATTCGATTGCCCAAACATGAAAATAACGTATGCAAAATTGTTAGCTAATCAAGGATATAAAAAGTTAACTCAAGAAGAAATTGAAACGCTGGATTGGGTAAATGCAGAAACAAATCAACAAATTTATGATTTAGGAAATGGTTTTGCATGCGAAGTTTATGATGGATATAATGATTCGTATATGTCAGGATTGGTCTTATATATCCAACCATTTAATGCATAAAATTTTTAGTTAATAAAAAAGCATTCTTGCAATGTAGCAAGAGTGCTTTTTATTTTTTATAAACTTTCTTTGTTTCTACGTTTTATTTGTGACCACAAAATAATGGCAATTTGTAATGGAATTCCTAATAAAAAGATAGGCCATAAACTACTTAATTGATCTTTAACATATAAAAGTTGAATATAAATACTAGCAAGTAAAGACCATAATAATATAGAAACAATGATAAAAGTATATTTTCTTTTTCCCCATATGCCATTAAAGACAATTAGTAAAATACTAGAAGCAGGGACAGCCCAAACAAAGGCAGGATAAAAGTAAATATTTTTAATTACATTTAAAACAATGTAAATAAATGTGGCAAAAAACCAAATGGGAATAATAGATAAACACGTTATCACAATTTTATTCTTGATATTTTTTTCGTTAATTTTTTTCTCCTTTAGCAATTTATCCATTGCTTTTTCCTCAATAATATCATTTAAGGTGATTTTAAAGATATTACATAGTTGAATTAATACCTCAATATCAGGAAGTGCCTCCCCATGCTCCCATTTTGATATTGCTTTATCGGAATAATTTAACATTGTAGCTAATTCACCTTGGGTCATTTTGTTATATTTTCTTAAATCTGCTATATTTTCAGCAATACATTTTTTTATATCCATACATCCCCATTCTATCACAATTTTTTGCGTTTGTCTATTTTCTTTCACCATATTTTTTTATAGGTGAATATTTAGAGAGTTGGGTAAAAAAACAATAGAGACTAAAAAAATAATCTTCTACTTCATTTTTTAAAAAAAATGGTAAGATAGTGCATGAAATGAAAACACAATTCATTTCTTAATTTATAAAGGAGGATTGGTTATGTCAAAAAAACTCCCGAAAGTTATTTACTATCAAGATGAATTAAATGACGAATTCTCAAAAGCACAAATTACTCCTAAAAAAATAGATGAAAATTATGTCTATATTCATCACTCTTTATTTAAAAAGTTTACACATTTTTTTTGGTATCGTATTATAGCAACACCTCTTGCTTACTTGTATTTAAAAATTGCATTTCATCATAAGATTAAAAATAAAAAAGTTTTAAAAAACTATAAAAAAGATGGTTACTATTTATATGGTAATCACACGCAAGATATCGCAGATGCTTTTATTCCAACGATGATTTCTACTTTTAAGGATGCTTATGTTATCGTTCATCCAAATAACGTTTCAATGCCTATTTTAGGAAAGATTACTCCTAGTTTAGGTGCTCTTCCCTTACCAGATACCATTCATGCAACGAAAAATTTTTTAGAAGCTATCAAAGAACGTACTTTACAAAAAAATGTAATGGTAATTTATCCAGAAGCTCATATTTGGCCATACTACACAAAAATTCGTCCTTTTATAGATAAATCTTTTATTTATCCAATTAAATATGATAAACCTGTTTTTTGTTTTACAAATACTTATCAAAAAAGAAAATATTCAAAAAAACCCAAAATTGTTACGTATATTGATGGTCCTTTTTATGCCAACAAAGAATTGCCACTCGCCGAGCAAAAAAAAGATCTGAGAGATAAAGTATATCAAAGTATGAATCATTTTAGTACATACAATGAAGTTGAAATGATTCACTATGAAAGGAGAAATGAACATGATTAACCTTTTATTTTCTGGAAATGATGGTGTATTTGATGGAATTTTAACTTGTTTACTTTCTATATTAAAAAGAAGCAAAAATGATTGTTATCGAATTTATATCTTAACGATGGATGTTTCTCATATAAAAGAAAATTATGTTTCTATTGCTGATAAAAAAATTGAATTTTTGAGAAATATTATTCAAAAATATAACCCTGAAAATCAAATTTATAAAATAGATGTTAAAAGCTTATATCAAGAAGAATTTGCTGGATGTCCAAATGAACAAGCTTATTGTTCACCTTACACACTCTTACGTTTGTTTGCAGATAAGATTGAAGAATTACCAGATAAAATACTTTATCTTGATGTAGATATTCTTTTTAATCAAGATATTCACCTTTTATATGATTTTAATGTAGAAGATGTAGAATATGCAGCGGCAAGAGATCATTATGGTAAATATTTGATCCATCCTAACTATATTAATGCAGGTGTTTTATTATTAAATATGAGAAAATGTAAAGAAACCAATTTATTTTTTAAAGCAAGACAACTCATTAAAAGCAAAAAATTAGTTTTTGCCGATCAAAGTGCGTTAATCCGTTCAACTACAAAAAAGAAATTATTGCCTCAACGCTTTAACGATCAAAAGTTTTTACATCAACATACAGTTGTTCGCCATTTCTCGAAACGATTATTTTATTTGCCTTATCCACATACTGCAAATATAAAACAATGGCATGTGAGCAAAGTACATTCTATCTTTCATTATGAGCAATTTGATGATGTACTTTATGAATATATTTATTTAAAAAAATTATTTGAAAACGATTGGAGAGATTAAAATGAATACAATTATACCTATTTTTTATGCATGTGATGACAATTTTATGAAATATACTTTGGTATCTATGCAATCAATGATTAAGAATGCTTCTAAACACTTTCGTTATAAGATTCATGTATTAAATACAGGAATTTCACAAAACTTAATAAAAGAAGCAATGAATTTGGCAAATGAATGTTTTGAAATCGAATTTGTAGATGTGAAAGAATATCTATCTAAAATAACCACTCACTTACCAATTCGTGATTATTATTCTAAAACGACTTATTATCGTTTGTTTATTGCGGATATGTTCCCTCAATATGACAAAGCTATTTATATTGATAGCGATACTATCGTTTTAAAAGACATTTCTACTTTCTTTTTACATGATTTAAAAGACAACTATGTAGGGGCTTGTAAAGAACAGGTAATGATGCAAACAGAAGTATTTGGCAATTATGTAGAAAAAGTAATGGGAATTGATCGTAATGAGTATTTTAATGCTGGAGTTTTACTAATTAATTGTGAAGCTTTTCGTAAAAATCATTTATTAGAACGATTTTTAGAGTTATTAAAAGTATATACTTTTGTAGTAACGCAAGATGAAGATTATTTAAATGTTTTGTGCCAAGATCATGTTTATTGGATAAGTAGTGATTGGAATGTAGAAGTATATGGAACTTTGCCTGTGAAAGAAGAAGATATAAGTATTATTCACTATATTATGGTTTCCAAGCCATGGCACTACAAAGATTGTCGTTTAAAAGAATATTTTTGGCAATATGCGAATCAAATGTCAATTAAAAATCTTATTTTAGATGAATTAAATCAATATAGTGATAAACAAAAAGAAGCCGATTCTCTTTCTTGTGAAAGATTAGCTTTCATTGCAAAACAAGAAGCGGAACGTGAAGATACTTATTTAGCTCTAATGAATCAAAAAAAAGATGCCAATCGTTTAAAAATATTAAAAAAAATAAAGCAATATGAGGTGGAAGGACGTTTTGATGAAGATGTAGAAGATGATCCAAGTACAATTGAATTACTACCTCATAAAGTAGATTATTTAAGAAAGAAAATGCGTAGTAAATTAAAAACAAAATGTGCTTATGCCTTGGCTAGAAAATTTTTAAATAAGCAAATTCAAAATAAGCAACTAATTATTAAAGAAATTATAGGATTGAATAATTTTAAAGAATTAAATAGTGGTGCAATCATTACCTGTAATCACTTTAATGCAATGGATAGTTTTGCCATTCAGGTTGCTTATGAAAGTGCAATGCAAAAAAATCGTAAATTTTACCGAGTAATACGTGAAGGAAATTATACGAATTTCCCTGGATTTTATGGATTTTTAATGCGAAATTGTAACACTTTGCCTCTTTCTTCAAATATGCAAACGATGAAGAAGTTTATTCGCAGTACGGATACTTTATTAAAAGATGGCAATTTCGTTTTGTTTTATCCTGAACAAAGTATGTGGTGGAACTATCGTAAGCCAAAACCATTAAAAGATGGGGCATTTCAATTTGCCAGCAAAAATAATGTTCCAGTTCTTCCATGTTTTATTACAATGAAAGATAGCGATCAGTTAGGGGAAGATGGTTTTTATATTCAAGAATATAGTATTCATATTGGCAAACCAATTTATCCTCATCCATCTTTAAATTTGCGTGAAAATATTCAGTATATGAAAAATGAAAATTATCGCGTTTGGAAAGAAATATATGAAGAAACATATCAAATGCCTCTTGTTTATGCTTGTCAAAAATAATGCAATTCATGGTCAATCTTTTATTTAGATTGATCATTTTTTATGAAAGCGTTGTCTTCTCTTGTCAATTTGATTATAATAGGAATGTCTGTTATTTAAACATGACTTAAGTAATAAGAGGTATTAAAATGAACACGATAAAAATTGATAAAAAAAATTGTTTAATGATTGCCCATCGTGGCGTATCTGGTCTTGAAAGAGAAAATACTTGTCCTGCTTTTGTGGCTGCAGGAGTTAAAACCTATTTTGGTATTGAAACAGATGTGCATGTAACAAAAGATAAACATTTTATTATATGCCATGATGATAATATTCAACGTGTAACAGGCGTGGATATGGTGATTGAAGAAAGTAATTTTGATGATATAAGAAAGCACCCTATTTTAGAAACAGATGGTACTTTACGCTCTGATTTAATTTTCCCTACTTTAGAAGATTATATTCGCATCTGCAAAAAATACGATAAAATCGCCGTTTTAGAACTTAAATGTTATATACAAGAAGAAGATATTGTTTCAATTGTTGAAGTCGTAAAATCACTTGGTTGGTTTGAACATACAATTTTTATTTCATTTTGGAAAGAAAATCTCATCGCTGTTAGAAAACATTATGCAGATGCAACTTTACAATTCTTAACGAGTCAAGCAACCGATGAAACGCTCGAATTTTTATTGCAATATCGATTAGATTTGGATATTCAATTTTGTCCTTTAACTGCAGAATATGTAGCAAAAATGCATCAAAATGGTATTAAAGTAAATTGTTGGACTCCAGATTATCCTGAAGATGCGAAACGTTTAATTGAAATGGGTGTAGATATGATTACATCTAATATTTTAGAATAATTTTATTCTTCTAAAAATTTATATTCATAAAAAATTAAAGTAGTTTTCTATTATCAGAAAACTACTTTTTTAATGAAATTGAGCTATAAAATTAACTTTTATCAAGTATTTGATTTTGAATTAATAAATTTTTTATATTCTAAGCAATTGGAAAAAATAAACATTTACTAAAAAATCGTATTTTCATTAAAGCAAGAAAAATAGAATATTAAATTTTCATTTCCATTTTGCATATATTTTGGTTTCTATAAATTGATAATTTCCCTCTTCATTATATATTTTTTCTGGAACTAAGTCTTTATCAAAATCCCATTCTTCAATATAATCTAAATCCTTATACCATCCATCAAATGTATATCCTTCTTTATATGGTATTGGTGGAACAACATTTACTTTTGCTTTATCTACATCATCAACAAAAAAAGTAGTTTCTTCATCAAGATAATAAACGACATTTCCTCTTTGTTCAAAAATATTTTTTTCTTCATCTCCATTTGTAACCAAATTATAAAATTGTTCACTTACATAAACTTTTAAATCAATATTTGGTAAAGATTTTAAACTAGGATATAAATTACTTCTCCATGCCTTGCTTTCACCTATATATACATTTAATGATATAATGTCTTCATTTAATTTGTAACTTACACCCTTTGGTTGAATGTAGCCTGATGGAAAATATACATTTTTTGCATTTGTAATGACCACATCATTAATAATTTTAAATCCAAAACGAACTCCTATTGAATAAACAACATAACCATCAATCATTGCAGGAAAAATTAGGGTTTCCTTTTTTTGCCCTTCTTCGCTAAGACCTATAATTCTCACTTCTCCTTCATCACATTCCCATTTTGTATAAACAAAATCTCCTGATACAAATCTTTTAGGTCCCTTACCACAACTTATAAGAGATAATCCTATCATTAGAACCATTAATAAACTAAGCATCTTTATAAATTTTTTAAACATTTTCTTTCCCCTCGTCTTATTATATTTATATAAAATTATATAAAAAATTCATTTTAATCTCAATGAATAAAATATATATCTTATTTAGTTTATTCAATTTAACTCTATTTGTATATCTTAATTATTTTTATTTAGCATCTTTTCACATAAAGGGCATAGCCCATATTCATTTAACGGCAAAGGTTTAAAATATTTTTTTATATAATAAACTTCTAAGGAACCTTCAACTGTGCTTATTTTTTCAGGCATTAATGGATTGTAACCTAATTCATGGCAACATATGCATTCATTAATCCACTTTTTTAAATTTGGAAAAGAATTAACATATTCTTTACCCTCATTTCCATTTCTTTTTTTCATTAAATATCCCCTTTTTATATCTATATCTTTTTAATTTATTAAAATTGAATTTCTTCATATCATTCTTTTAAAACACATTAACTTTTTAAGAGATAGTCTTTAAAATAAAAAGTAATATCTTAAATTAAAATATTACTTTAATCCAATGATTTAGAAAAATGAAGGTTTTAAACTACTACTATCATTCTCTTCACTATCTTTATTTTTTTCTTCTTCTACAGGTACAGGTTTACGTGCAAAAGAAATGTCAAAAGGTTTTACTTCTTGAGAAGTAATGGCTTCATCAAAATCGGTTGCGATGACCGTCACTTGAATTTCATCATCTAAGTTTTCATTAATAGAAGCACCAAAAATAATATTTATATCATTACCAGAAGCATTTCTTATGTGATCAACAGCATCCGTAAAATCATATAAAGTTGAATTCTTGCCACCTGTAATTGCAATAATTGCACTTTTTGCTCCAGTAATAGAATTTTCAAGCAAAGGTGAAGAAATGGCTTTAGCAGCTGCTTCTTGGGCACGATTACTACCATTTCCAACGCCAAATCCAATCATTGCGGCACCTTTATCCGATAATAAAGTTCTTACATCAGCAAAATCTAAATTAATTAAAGCAGGCATAGCAATTAAGTCTGTAATCGCTTGTACTGATCTTTTTAAAACGTTATCTGCTTCTTGGAATGATTGACGAAGAGGAAGATTTCCAATTAATTGTAAAATGCGATCATTCGAAATAGTAATTAAAGTATCCACATATTTTTTTAATTCTTCGATTCCAGACAAAGCATTACTTACTCGTACTTTTCCTTCAAAAGTAAAAGGCCGTGTCACAATTCCAATAACTAATGCTCCAGCTTCTTTTGCAATTTTAGCAACAATAGGCGCCGCTCCTGTTCCCGTGCCACCACCCATTCCAGCAGCAATAAATACCATGTCAGTATCTTTTACAATTTCTTTAATTTCTTCTTCACTTTCAAGTGCTGCTTGCAAACCAATGGCAGGATTTGCTCCAGCCCCTAAACCTTTTGTGATGGTTTTTCCTAAAACAATACGATTTTCTGCCTTTGAACAATTTAACACTTGTGCGTCTGTATTGAGTACATAGAATTCGCAGCCAATAACGCTATCATTTACCATACAATTAACAGCATTATTTCCTGCTCCACCTACACCAATAATTTTAATCT
Organism: uncultured Bacillota bacterium; assembly: GCA_905197115.1. Taxonomy (GTDB): domain Bacteria; phylum Bacillota_I; class Bacilli_A; order RFN20; family CAG-631; genus Caccosoma. Next base: position 12,822 of record CAJJXN010000019.1, read on the forward strand.
TTGCCACACTTTCATAAGTTTGAAAATTATCCATTAGATGTCCCTCCTAGTCTTCATCAAAAATATCTACAAATTTATTTTCTTGTTTGCTTTCTTTAGAAGTGTAATTAAAGTTTTTCTTTTGATTATCGTCTTCTTCACGATGTAAAATATAATCTTTATTTAATAATACAAATCTTACAATGGCTCCATAAGTTGAGATAAATTCATTACTTGTAAGACCTAATACATTTAAGTATACAGCCTGTGCATTAAACTGACAACTTAAATTAAAATAATTTAAGAAATTTTTATAATTTAGCCATTTTCCCATGATTTTTATTTCAAAATTTGTGTGGTATGTTTGACTGTATTCTTGAACAATTTTTTTAATTTCTTCAAATCCCTTTTCAAATGATTGAAGTACACATTCGGTAATCGTTTTTTCACTTATTTTTTTGTCTTTATCTAAATAAGTAGAAGTTGCTTGATTCACATCACATAAAAAGTAAGAGTCAAGTAAATCAATGGCCTCTAATTTTGTGATATTAAATTGTTTCATCAAAGATTCTAAAATGGTCTTTTCGCCAAAAGCAATTCGCGAACTTTTTAATAATTGATTTTTTTCAAAATAAGCGATTGAGAGTGCATCATAATTATAATGAATAAACAAATAAGACTGATTTTCATTAAAATCATTTAGTCCCATGCTATAACAAGCTAAAGGTAATAAATACGCTTCAATAATATCTACTTTTGTTTGATCTAAAAGGTTTAATAATGGTTTTAAAAAATCAGTTGGTAAGGTATGAATATATGAGGTCAATTGCAAAGTATTTGATTGAATGTTTAATGGAATGCTATAAAGTGTTTTTCCACTATCTAAAGTATAACTGATGGGACTTTCATCAATTGCTGTTTCCATCTCATTAAGAGCAACATTGCGGCAATCATTTCTTATTTTTTTAATTTCATTCATACTAATTAAATGCATGGGCGTTTGGATGGCCATATTTGCACCAGCCATTCTTACTTTATGCGAAATATTTGGCAAAACGAGAATGATTTCATCGATTTTAATTTTATATTTATGATCAGCTAATTGTAATAAAGAGAGAATACTTGTAAGAAAAGCTTCATCATCTATGATTACTCCATCTTCATACCCTTCTACAAGACCTTTTAAAGCAGCAATAATATGAATGTTTCCCTTATTCATTTCAGCAATAATTAACTTTGCATAAAGAGAATCAATTTCAATTGCAGCATATGAATTTAATTTCATATTTTCCCTCCTTTTTTGCTAATATAATAAAGTATAGCACGTTTTTTCTTTGCATTAAAGAAAAAAGAACCAAAAAGGTTCTAAATTTAGTAAATAATTTCTAATTCAAGTTCTAGTTGAATTTGATATTTTTCATAAACTTTTTGTTGAATAAGAGAAATGAGTTCCATGATATCTTTGGGCATGGCATTTTTTTCATTAATGATAAAATTAGCATGCTGGTTGGATATCATTGCATCATTTATTTTATATCCTTTTAAATTACAACTTTCAATTAATTGCGCTGCATATTGATTAGGTGGATTTTTAAAGATACTTCCACTATTTTTTTTGTTAATAGGTTGATGTTGATTTCGGTAAAGTAAGTAAAACTTCATCTCTTCTTTTTTTTCTTCCACATGAACTTTTGGTAAATCAAACATCGCGCCTATAATCACCCATTTTTTCTTTTTTTGAAAAATAGAAGAGCGATAGTTAAACTGACATTCTTCTTTTGTAAGTGTCTTAAATTGGCCAAATGAATCAATATAATCTACTTTTAAAATAAATTGACTTATATCACTTTGGTGTGCGCCCGCATTTTTATAAATTGCTCCTCCTATACTTGCAGGAATGCCAACTAATTTTTCCATTCCTCCAAGTTCATATTGGTAAGCATAATGAATAACTTTTGCTAACGATGCACCACTCGCTGCATAGACATTTCTTCCATCAAAACTGATTCGATTAAAATTATCTTTTAATAAAATTACAATTTTTTTGACATAGTTAGACGAAAATAATATTTTTGATCCATTCCCAATAATGACATATTCGAGTTCATATTCAATGGCATATAAAATGATTTTTTTTAAAGAATATACATCATAAGGAACAATTAAAGTTTCAATCAAATAATTGATTTGAAAGGTATTATTATCTTTAAAATGATAATTTTTATAAACCATTACTTGATCAAATTTTGATACAAGTTGAATAAATTCACTTTTACTTTTCATCATCATTTTCCTTTATGATGGCTAACATTTTTTGACAAGGGTTCTTTATTTGCAATTCAATTAATCTTTTTTTCATACGATACGTTTCATAATGACTATATATCACTTTATAAATGTATTCTTTTAAAATAGTTGGATTCAAATTTTTTTCTTCAATTAAAAGACAACCTTCTTTTTTCTTTAAAAAAAGGGCATTTTTATATTGATGATTATTGGCTACATAAGGGCTTGGAATTAAAATGGTTGGCTTATTAGCGGCGATAATTTCACTTATTGTGGTAGCGCCAGCTCGAGAAATCATTAAATCACAACTATAAATTAAATCGCGTAAAGGTTCATAATATGGAAGGACTTTTATATTTTCTTGTTCATCAAAAGATAAGGTATTGTTTTTTCCTAAGATAAAAATAAAATTTAATTTTGTTTCGTTTTGTGCAAATTCTTTCATTTTCTTTATCACACTAGAAGATCCAAGACTTCCACATACGATTAAGATAGTTGGTTTGTGATTGGAAAACAATTGAACCTTTTGATAATGAAAATTTTCTACTACGGGATTTCCACAATAAATATATTTTTTATTTTCTTTAATAGGTAAAGATAAAAAGACTTTATTAGCAAATAAAAGACTGAGTCGATTCGCTTTTCCAAAAACAATATTTTGTTCACAAATATAAAGCGGTAAATGACATCTTTTTGCAGCTAAGGCGCTTATAAAGCTTACTTTTCCTCCAAAAGTAACTACGCAGTCAACTTCTAATTCTTTGAATTGTTTTGTCAAATATTTGTATTTTTTATAATTTGAATACTTTGTATTCACAAAAATGGTTTCTATCGATTTATTTTTATAAATCTCTTTATCAATTTCTTTAAATAAAAAGCAAACACATGAATGATTTTGACTTGTTGCGTATTGATAAAATGCGATGCATGGATAAATGTGGCCACCGCTTCCACTTCCAATTAAGGCTATTTTCATGTTTGTTCCTCCAAAGTTGTATTCATAATGAGTCCCATGGAAAACATAAGTAAGGTTAAAGAAGATCCACCATATGACATAAAAGGCAAAGTAATACCCGTAACAGGTAAAAGACCAACTACAACCCCTAAATTAATAAAGACTTGAACTGTAATTAAAGAAGTAAAGCCAATTTTTACAAAACTAGCAAATTCATTTGTGGATTTCATGGCACTTTTGAAACATTGATTGATTAAATAAATGTATAAAAAGATTAAAATAAAACTTCCAATAAATCCAAATTCTTCTGCATAGATAGCAAATATAAAATCGGTTTGTGGTTCAGGCAAATAAAAGAACTTTTGAAAACTTCCATCAATTCCTCTTCCAATTAATCCCCCTGGACTAATTGCATATAAAGATTGAATAATTTGGAAACCACTTCCAAGAGGATCTTTCCATGGATTAAAAAATGCAAGAATACGATCTACACGATAAGATGCAGAAATAATTAAAAAACTAAAGGCAAAAGTACCAATTAATCCGATAAAAATGTAATTTTTAAATCGTGATTTAGACACCATGCACATAATGACTACAGCTGCTAACATAACGATGCCACTTCCAAAATCTGGTTGAAGCATAATTAAGAAAAAGCCTAAAATAGCAGGGATTAATAAAGGAATTATGACTTTAAAAAATTTATTGGTTTGCAAATAATAATCAGTTAACTTATTTGCCATATATAAGACGATGGCGATTTTAAAAAATTCTGATGGCTGAAATAAAAAGTCACCGATTCCAAACCAACTTACAGAGCCTCCTCTTTTGACTCCTAATCCAGGAACTAATAAAAGAGCAAGTAAGGCAAGAGCAAGTAAAAGTAATTTATTCGTATGCTTTTTTACTTTATTTAAATTAATTTTAATTCCGACAATAAGCATAATCGTTCCAAGTATAAAGAAAATAAGTTGCCTCTTTAAATAAAATGTTGCATCATTATAAATATAATTTGCCCATATTTTACTTGAACTATAAACCATAAAAATACCAATCATTAAAATAAGATAAAGCGGTATTAAGATGTGTAAATTAACCCTTGGTTTCTTGAATTTCATATTGATACCTCGCAATTAGTTCATTAAAATGATTTCCCCTACTGACATAATTTTCATATTGATCAAAGCTACTGGTAGAGGGTGAAAATAAAATCGTTTTTTGTTTAATATTTAAAGTAGTTGCATATTTAAAAGCCTTTTCTAAATCGTCAAAGGCAATACAACTCTTAATTTTTTTACTTACTTTCTCCTTGATTTCTCCATATACGATTAAGCGATATGCTGGCAATTTTTTTAATTTTTTATAGTTTAAATTTTTATCTTTTCCCCCGATAATGAGCAAAATATTTCTTTGTTGATTTAATTGTTCAAAGGCAAATACTGTCGCAGCAATTGAAGTGGATTTAGAATCATTAACAAATAATGTATCTTCTACCCAAAACGCTTGTTGGCGATAAGGAAGCGATTGAAACTGATTAATAGAATCTAAAAAAGTACGACTATCAATATTTAAAATTTGCTTTATTTCATATAAAATCATAATTTGCTCTTTATATTTTTTCACATTATCTAAAAAATCAAATTTATAAAAAATAGTAGGATTAAAATAACGAATATTTGCCTTTATATGTTTTCTTTTTAAAAATTTAATTTCGGGATTATAAATAAAATAATCAAGAGGACTACAATGTTTAAAAATATTTGTTTTGTCCATAAAATATTTCTTTTTTGATTGAACACTATCTAAATGATTTTCTTCTAAATTTAAAATGGCAGAAATATGAGGATGATACATTTTTAAATCTTCTAATTGAAAACTTGAAAGTTCAACAATTAAATAATCGAGTTGAGAAAATTTTAAATAATAATCAAAAATCGGTTGATGGGAATTCCCACATACAAGCGATTGATAATGTGCTTTTTTTAGCATTTCATGAATCATATGAACACAAGTCGTTTTTCCATTCGTTCCTGTGATAGCAATCATTTTTATATTTATTTGAAATAAAGCAAATAAATCCAGTTCTGAAATTACATGAAACTTTTTTTTGATTTTTATAAATAATGAATTATTTTGACTAATACCTGGACTTTTAATGACATAATCAACATCAAGCGTTAAAAGTTTTTCATCTAATAATAAATCATTTTCTTGCTTTTCATTGATATTGGTTGCAAAGAAGAAGTCTTGCTTCATTTCTTTTAAAAATTTTGCAATCGATATCGTTGTTTTTCCTTTTCCAAGTAATAAAAATCTCATCCAATCACTCCTATCATTGAACTAATGATGGCTAAAAAAAAGCCAATCATCCAGAAGCTCATTACCACTTTCCATTCAGGAACACCTTTTTTTTCAAAATGATGATGAATCGGTGCCATTTTAAAAATTCTTTTACCATGCGACAATTTAAAAAATCCAACTTGTAAAATAACCGATATAATTTCTAAAAAGAATAAAAAACCACTAATTAAAATAAGTAATTCATTTTTTAAAACAATGGCTATCATTGCATATAATGCTCCCATTGAAAGAGATCCCACATCCCCCATAAATAATTTTGCAGGATTGAAATTATATCGTAAGAAACCAGCTAAACTTCCTAAAAAACTAATGATAAAAAAAGACAATGAATAGTTTCTATTTTTTAAAGCAATTAATAAAAAAGGTAATAATGCACTAATCATTAATCCCGAAGCTAAACCATCTAAACCATCACTAAAATTTACCGCATTCGCAGTACCCACAATAACAAAAATATAATAAAGTATTAAAAAAGAACCAAGTGGAATTGCATAATGTGTTAAAGGAATGTGTAAGTGATCAATTTGGTGTTTATTCATAATGTAAATAGCAACTATACTTCCAATAATTTCTAAAAGTAACCGAATACTGGCACTTAAACCATCTGAATTTTTATAAATAATTTTAAATAAATCATCCATTAATCCAATTAAAGCAAAAAATAAAAAGATGAAAAAAACCGATAACATTTGATTATCTTTGTAAAATTGGGGTACAAATAGAATAAAACTTGCAATTGTACTTAAAAAAATGATACTTCCTCCCATTGTTGGAGTACCTTGCTTTTTTTGATGAGTGGTTACTATATCTTTTCGAATAAATTGTTTATACTCTTTCTTTTTTGAATAATGAATATATTTTTTACAGCCAATGCTGCAAAGAAAAAAAGATAAAGTAAAACAAAGTAGTAATTTAATAAAATCATTCATTTTGCTTTACACACTCCTTTATACATTCAATATCGCTAAATGGTATTTTTTGATTTTGGATAATTTGATAGTCTTCAATTCCTTTGCCAACTATTAAAACAATATCTCCGCTTTGTGCCTGTTTAATGCATGTTTGGATGGCTTCTTTTCGATTAAGAATTACTTTGGCACTCTTACAGCCAACTTTAATATCTTGGATGATTTGACTTGGTTTTTCATCACGTGGATTATCATTTGTTAAATAAATAAAATCAGCATATTTTTGTGCTATTTTCCCCATTATTTTTCGTTTATCTTGATCACGATTTCCACCACAACCAAATACAATTCGCAACTTATTTTGACATATTTTCTTATTTGCTTTTAAAAGTGATTCAAGAGAAGATGGTGTATGAGCATAATCGACGATAATCGTAAAATCATCTTGATATACGATTTGAGAACGACCATATTCAAATTGATAATGATCTAAAGTATTCTTGATTATAAATTCATCTATATGTAATGCTTTAGCCATACTATAAGCAGCTAGCATATTATATAAATTGTATTCATACGTATTTTCTCTTGCATAATCTTTAAGCGTGTATTTTCCTTTTTTTAATCCATAACAAATAATATTAGCATTTGTTTGACTAATTAAGGTATAAGCTTTTTTATCTTCTATATTGATGATAGCTAACTTGTTTTTAGCTAAAGATTTAAAAATTGCTTTCTTCACTTCAAAGTAATTTTCCATGTTGAGATGATAATCAAGATGGTCTTGACTAAAATTCGTAAAAATTAAGGACGAAAAGTGCAAAAAGTTTACTCGATTTTCTAAGATGGCATGACTGGATACTTCTAGGATTAAATATTGAGGTTTATACTTTGAACTTAAGAATTGCTGAACAAATTCAATGGCATTTAAAGTCGTATTATTCGTCGTAATTTTTTTATCTTCATAAAATATTTGATTGGTTCCAAAGTACATTACTTTTTTTTGATCTGCTTTTAATATTTGATAGAGCATGGTTGCAGTAGTTGTTTTCCCACATGTTCCAACAATTCCAATCACTTCTACATTTTTTAAAATTTTCGGATAAAGAATTGCTACTATTTCATCCAAACGATACTTTAAGTTTTGAATATAAATTACTTTTGGATGATTACTTTTTCTATCTGATAAGACAAGACCAACTTGATTTAAAAAATCGGGTGTAATATAATCATTTCCATCATGATAAACTCCTTTTAATGCTATAAATACAGTTTTTTGTGTAATTGTTTGATGGGAAAGAGAAAGTGTATGAATGGAGCCTTTTAAATGTGTAGAAATACCTAATAAGTTTAAAAATCGTTTTATTCTCATCTTCTTTACCCCATAAAAACAACAATTGTTTTTCCTTCTTCTAATTTGGTTCCAACCTTTGGTAATTGGTCCAGCACTTTTTCGCCATCTCCGACAATTTGAAATTGAAAATATTTTGACTTTAATTCTTTTTTTGTTTTTCCTATATAGTTTTCAACTTCATATGTCTTGGTATCCATCCACGTATATTCAAATTCAATACCATCATATTTTTTTTCAACATGAAGAGCCATTAATGAATCTTCTAAAATATTTTTCATAATGGGTCCAATAATCGTTCCCCCATATTGAATGGTTGATTTTGGATTATCCATGGCTACATACATAACAATTTGGGGGTTATCCATGGGTGCAGCAGCTAAAAAAGACAATATATATTCATGATCCAAATAAACGCCATTAACTGCCTTTTGAGCGGTACCTGTTTTTCCCCCTACTTTATATCCTTCAATATAAGCTTTTCTTCCACTACCTTTTGAAACGACACTTTCAAGTGCATAGCGCATTAATCCACTCGTTTCTTTACTAATCACTTGTTCATTTTCAATGACTGTTGGAAAATCAAATAATACTTCTTTTGTACTTGTTAAAATTAAAGACTTTGAAATTTTAGGTACATATAATACTCCCCCATTAATTAAGGAAGAAAAACCTCTAACAAGTTGAATAGCTGTGGTGGAAATACCTTGTCCAAAAGCAGTTGTCGCATTTTCAAGTTCACCATACGCATCATAATTGAAAAAGATTCCTGTTGATTCACCGACTAAGTCAACACCTGTTTTTTTGCTGAATCCAAATTTTTTAACATAATCGTATAATGTTTTTTCACCTAATCTACGAGAAATTTCAACAAATCCCGGGTTGGATGAATTTTCTAATACTTCTAAAAATGTTTGTAATCCATGACCGCCTTTTTTCCATGATTTAATCGTTCTACCTTCTACCACAACTGACCCTGTGTCATAATAAGTATCTTTAAACATATCAAATTTCTTTTCTTCTAAACCTGCAGCAAAAGAAAAGGATTTAAAGGTAGAACCTGGTTCATAACACATCCAAATTGGTAAATTTCGATTATAAACTTCTTGGGAAACATTTTGATATTCATTCGGATTATAAGTTGGTCGATTGGAAATCCCTAAAATTTCTCCATTATTTGGATTCATTGCTAAAGCAATAATGGAATCCGGCTGATATTTGGCATAAGCGTTACTTAATTCTCTTTCGATAATTTCTTGAATTTGTAAATTAATCGTTAATTGCAACGATAAACCACTGACTGGACTTTCAATTCGGCTAATAAACCCATTCATTAAGCCTCCTTTAGCATCCATTTTATAATTGAGAGAGCCATTTTTCCCTTTTAAATATTCATCATACTTTCCTTCAATTCCAGCTAGCCCTTGATTATCAATACCTACAAAGCCTAGGCTTGGAGCTAATAATTCATTGTATGGATAATAACGTTTGGAATCTTGTACAACGTAGACTCCATTCATTTTTAATTTATTTATAAAATCAATCACATCCTGATTTGGACATTCTTCATCATACGCCACAAGCGTATTGTCAATATCACAAAGAAGTAATTGAATTCCCATTTCATGAAGTTTTTGAATGTTCAAAGTTTTAAAACTTTGAACATA
>CAJJXN010000020.1 GCA_905197115.1 uncultured Bacillota bacterium
AGGATTTGCCACAGATATTCCTCCACATAATTTATCAGAAGTAGTTGAAGGAACAATTCATCGAATTAAAAATCCAAATTGTCGTTTAGAAACAATGATGGATATTATTAAAGGTCCTGATTTTCCAACGGGAGGTATTGCCTATGGAAAAAAAGGAATTATCGATGCTTTTAGCACAGGAAAAGGCAAAATTATTTTACGAGGAAAAGCAGAGGTTATTGAAGATAAACAAGGAAGACATATTGTAATAAGTGAAATTCCTTATGATATTGTAAAAATCTCTTTAGTAAAACGAATAGATGAAATTCGATTTAATAAAGAAATTTGGGGAATGGTTGAAGTTCGTGATGAAAGTGACCGCAATGGATTAAAAATTGTGGTAGATATCACCAAAGAAGCCGATGCTCAACTTATTTTAAATTATTTATATAAAGAGAGTGATTTGCAAACAACTTATAATTACAATATGGTTGCGATTGATCATAAAACGCCTCGTCAAGTTGGGATTCTTTCAATTTTAGATGCTTATATTGAACACAAAAGAGAAATTACGTTAAGAAAGTCGCAATATAATTATGATAAAAAAATGGCTCGTTTGCACATTATAGATGGTTTAATAAAAGCGATTTCAATTGTGGATGAGTTGATTGATACAATTAAGAAAAGTAAAAATAAAGCTGATGCAAAAGAAAATATCATCGCTAAATATCAATTTAGTGAAAAACAAGCGGAAGCTATTTTAATGTTACAACTTTACCGGTTATCATCAACGGATATTACTAAGTTAGAAGAAGAACAAGCTATACTTAAAGAAGAAATAATTGTTTTAGATGATATTTTACATAATGAAAATTCCTTAAAAAATGTGATGATCTCTGAACTTAAAGAAATTAAAAATAAGTATGGTCATGAACGAAGAACAATTTTAAATGATGAAATTCAAGAAATTGTCATTGATAAGGCATCAACGGTTATTAAAGAAGATGTAATGATTGCTGTTTCACGTGACGGGTATGCAAAAAGAAGTCAGATTAAATCATATAGCAGTAGTAATTCTATGTTCCCTGGATTTAAACAAACTGATGCGATAGTGGCAATCAGTCAGGCAAGTACATTAGATACTTTACTTTTGTTTACTTCTGGCGGTAATTTTATGTATGTTCCAGTATTTGAATTAGTCGAAAATAAATGGAAAGATGAAGGTGTGCATATTAATAAAATTGCGTCTTATCCATCTAATGAAAAAATAATCAATGCAATTGTAATTAAAGAATTTAGAAATGATTTATATGTTACTTTAGCTTCTTCAAAAGGAACAATTAAACGGACTCTTCTTTCTGAATTTGTGTTACAACGATATTCAAAAGCGGTATCTTGTTTTCGCTTAGCAGAGGATGAAACACTTGTAAGTGCTTTCTTAACGAATGGTGGCTGTGATATTGCTGTATTGTATAAAAATGGTGCAATAGTACGTTATGATGAAAACCAAGTAAGTATTGTTGGATTAAAAGCCGGAGGAGTTCGTAGTGGCTCACGTTCTTTAGATTGTGAATTAGTGGGTGGTGTTGCTTTAGATGAAGATCATAAACAAAATATGATGATTGTTACAGATAAAGGTGGAATTAAACCAGTTTATCCTCGCTATATTAATCAAACAAGTCGAAATACGGTAGGTACTTTATCCTTTAAATCTTTTAGAAGTGATCATCACGATGCTATAGGAATTATTACTACGAGTGAAGACGATGTCATTCAAATTGTTACAAACTTTAAATCAATTGATATTAAAGTTAAAGATATTCCATATCAACCAATTGATAAAATCATCAAACAAGGGTTGTCATTGACAAATCGCGAAAAAGTCGAAGCAATTGTTACATCTAAAACGATTTATGTCGATAAAAACATAAAAGCTAAAAAAATCGATAAGAATAAAACTACCTTTGCTGAATTTGATGATAAAATAAAAGATGAAGAAACGCTTAAAAAAGAAAAATATGCAAATATTTCAATTGATGATTTGTTTAAATAATTAAACTAAACCATTTTTACGAAATTCAAAAAGAAGCTTTGTTAATACTCTTTTTTCAATGCGTGATACATACGATCGGGAAATATTAAACATTTTCCCGATTTCTTTTTGTGTCATCTCTTTTTTTCCATTTAATCCATACCGATAGGAAATAATTTTTAATTCATCTTCATCTAGAATCGTTAAAAACTGGTTCAAAAGTTTGATTTTATTTTCTTTATCTAATTTATCCGATAAATCTTCAATAGGAGCGGGAATGATATCAATTAAAGATATATCACTGCCATCGCTATCTTCACCAATCGAATCAAACAAGTAAACATCATTATTTGTTTTTTTAATACTTCTTAAGTGCATTAAGATTTCATTTTCAATACAACGAGCAGCATAAGTAGCTAATTTATTCCCTTTTTCTTCGCTATAAGAATCAATGGCTTTTATTAAACCAATGGTACCTATGGAAATTAAATCATCTAATTGCTCATTGCAATTTTCATATTTTTTACTAATATGAGCGACAAGTCTTAAGTTATGCTCTATGAGTTTTGTTCGTGCGACTTCTTTTTGATCACTAAATAACATTTTGATATATTTATCTTCTTCCTCTTTACTTAAAGGAGGATTGAAAACTCCATTTTTAACATACCCAACATATAAAGATAAATTTTTAAATAATTCAATAATTGCGTTAAACATGAAAACACCTCTCTTCAATATATCAAAAAAAAAGAAAAGTTATGATAAAACATTTATTTATCTGTAAAATGAGAAAATAAAGTAGGTTTAATTAAAAAATTATGTTATACTATGTGCGGTGAGTTTATGAATAAAAAATATATTCCAACATGGTATATTCCAAACGTGTTAAAAATAAATATGGATCAGTTAATTTCACGCAATTATCAATATCTTTTTTGTGATATTGATAATACACTTGTTTCGCCCTTTGTTGCTTTGCCAGATGAAAAAGTAATCAATTGGGTTCAGCAAATAAAGAATTGCGGAATTAAAATAGTTTTAATTTCAAACAATAGTGAAGAAAGAGTGGCTTTGTTTGCAAAGAAATTAAATGTGGATTACATATATAAAACGAAAAAGCCTAATCCTAAAAAAGTATTAGAATATATTCATAAGCAAAGAATTGACAAAAAGAAAGTCTTGGCTATTGGCGATCAAATTATGACTGATGTGTTATGTGCGAATCGGGCAAAAATAGATGTTTTACTCGTGGAAAAATTAGAAAAGAAGGAACAATTTATTACTTTTTTTCCAAGACGATTAGATATCTTTATTCGAAAAAGATTAAAAAGAAAAAATCTTTTGAGGGAATTTTAATGGAAGAAAGAAGATGTCCTGGTTGTGGTGCAGTCTTGCAAACAAATGATGAGCTTAAAGATGGTTTTGTCGATAAAAACGCTTTAAATAGAGAATATATTTTATGTAAAAGATGTTTTCAGTTGCAACATTATGGGAAATTCGTTAAAGGAAAAGAGACTTATAGCACGATTAAAATGGTACATGAATATGTAAAAAAAGAAGATGTTGTCATTTTAGTAGTGGATGTTTCTTTAATCAATACGCCCTTTTTGAATGCATTAAATGAATTAAGACGATATCCCAATTTATATTTAATTGCAAATCGGTATGACTTATATCAATCTTTTGTGAAAGAAGAAAAAGCCATTTCTTTTTTAAAAAGAGAAAGCCAAAAAAGTAATCTTCATTTTAAACGTATCTTTTTAATTCATTCACAAAATGAAAAAGAGATTATTACGTATTTTGATCAAAATTATCCTCAACAAAATTTTTGTTTTGTAGGGTTAGAAAATGCGGGAAAGACGACTTTAATCAATCGATTTATAAAGTATTTAAATCCACAAATAAAACCTTTAACAAAAAGTTTATATCCGGGAACGACTTTACAACCATTAAAAATACAATTTGCTGAAAATCGTGTCATTTTAGATACTCCGGGTATTCAAAGTAAAACTTCTTTTTTAAACAAAGTTGAAAATAAAGTGCTAAAACAAATACAAAGTGATAAAAAAATCGTTCAAACATCTTTTCAATTAAATGAGAAACAAGCAATTCATTTCAATAACTTTTTGAGTTTTCAATATTTAGAAGGTGTTAAACAAGGAATCATTTTTTATCACCCTGCCTTATTAACACTCACTCGTACTAAACTTGAAAATGCAGCTACTTCTTTTCAATCTTTAATAAAAGACTATAAAATAAAAACGAATAAGATAAAGTGTTATGCAGACTTTCAAGAGTATGAAATAGAGAATATCAACGATGAAAAAGTAGATATTGTAATAGAGGGACTCGCAATGATTACATTGACGCATCAAGGTAAATTTAAATTATATACTTTTAAAGATAGTAATGTTTATTTAAGAAAAGCAATGATTTGAGGTGTAAAAATGTTAAATAAAAAAGATAAATATTATTTGCGAAATAAAGCAAATGCATTAAAACCAATTGTTATTATTGGTAAAGATGGCTTAACATCAAATACTATCGCATCGATTAATGATGTATTACGAACGAAGGAATTAATAAAAATTTCGATTTTAAAGACATTTAATGGATTAGAAAAAAAAGAATTAGCTGAATTAATTGCTTCCACCACAAATTCAGAAGTTATACTCGTTATTGGTAGAGTGATTGTACTTTATCGCAAAAATGTGGAAATTAACGCTTATGGAATTAAGTAAGGTTTTATTATTTGGGGGGTCTTATAATCCCATTCACCAAGGCCATATTAATGCTGCTTTAAATGTCTCTAATTTTTTAAAATGTGACGAAGTTTGGCTGATTCCACGTAAGTATAATTATGATGGCTCATTATTATTAGATGGAAAACATCGCATAAAAATGATGGAATTAGCTTTAGAAGATCTTACAAATTTTAAGATTTGTGATATTGAATTAAAAGATAAAGATAAGAAATTAATTTATACTTATAACACAGCAAAATTATTAAAAAGACGATACAAAGACAAATATCAATTTTACTTTTTGATTGGCGCAGATCAATTAAATAATATTGAGCGATGGTATGAAATCGATAAATTAACTAAGATTTTTCAATTTGTTTGTTTTAAACGACCAGGTTACCCAATTAATGAAGAATTGGCTAATAAATATCATATTATTATAATTGATGGAAATCAAATTGATGCTTCAAGTACAAATGTACGTGCGGGTTATTTTGACAAAATTGATGATTCAATTCAGCAATATATTATTGATCACGAGTTATATTTAAAAGAAAGACTATTAAAACGTTTGCCCGAAAAACTTTTTATCCATTGCTTATCTACTGCTCGTTTGGCGAAAGATATAGCTAAATCATTACATGTAAATACGAACCAAGCATATGTGGCAGGAATTTTGCATGATGTTTCTAAAGTATTACCTAAGGATGAAATCAAACATATTATGGATACCCATTATCCACATCAAAAAAATATTCCTAATTATGCAATGCATCAATATGCAAGTGAATATATTGCCAAAACAGAGTTTGGAATAAAAGACAAAAAGACATTAAAAGCCATAGCATCTCATTGTCGTGCTTCTAAAAAAATGTCAGTTTTAGATAAAATTGTTTATTGTGCAGATAAATTAGAAGAAAAACGGGACTTTGCTATTGAAGTACAAGATATAAGAAAATTAGCATATTATGATATTCATCAAGCATTTATCTTAACCATTCAAGATCAAATCAAGAATTTAAATAAAAATAAAATGAAAATTGATCCTTGGGTATATGAAGTTCTTCAATATTATCAAAGAAAGGAAAACAATCATGGATGATAATAATTTGCAGTTAATTTTAAATGATTTATTAGATAAAAAGGCAAGTGATGTCGTATATATTGATGTCAGTGAAGTGAATCCTTTAGCGCGTTTTTACATTATTTGTACGGCTACAAGTAATCGTCATGCTCTAGCTTTAGCTCAAAATTTAAAAGAACTTTGTTATCAAAATCAAATAACTATCCATAATGTTGAGGGAAAAAGTTCGAGTGATTGGGTACTTGTTGATGCAAATGATTACATTATTCATATTTTTACTCAAACAGCAAGACTTCATTATGGACTCGAAAAATTATGGTCTAACTTAAAAATTATAAAGGTGGAATAAAATGAAAATACTCATAATCGTAGCAATGCAAGATGAATTAAAAGGAATATTAAATAAAGTAAATTATACAACTCAATTTTATAAAGGATTTGATTATCATTTAGCGCATATCAATAACCATGATGTGATTATTGTAAAAACCGAAGTGGGAAAAGTAAATGCCGCGATTCTTGCTTCTACTTTTATTTTAAAATTTAAACCTAGATATGTCATTAATGCTGGAATTGGTGGATCATTACATGAAAATTTATTGCCACTAACTACAATATTTGCGACAAAAACGGCATATTTTGATGTAGACTTAACCTGTTTTGGCTTGCCTTATGGACAATTAGATAATATGGATTTGTTTTTTAAAACTTCCAAATCTTTACTTCACTTAGAAGAAAATGATCGTTGTGGGTTAATTGTTAGTAGTGATTCATTTGTATCCAATATCGAACAAAAAGAGTTGATATTAAAACATTTTCCAAAGGCTTTAGTTTGCGATATGGAAGGTGCAAGTATTGGTCAAGTTTGCACCTTATTAAAAAGAAAGTATATGGTTATTCGTACAATTTCAGATGTGGTTGGATTAAAAGATGGAATAATGAAGTATCAAAATTGTAAAGAAAAAGCCATTGATATCGTTACAAATAAAGTATTAAATCTCATTCATACATTATAGAAAAAGTAATTCGTTACTTTTTTTTATTTGCTCTAGTAAAATTACTTTATTTATTATATAATAAATATAGTTTACAATTAAGAGCCGTTATAGGAGGTAAAGTTATGAAAAAACAAAATTCGAAAAAAATGATTAAAGGATTATCCATTGCTTTTATTTGTGGATCTTTAATGTTGACTTCTTGTTCTACTGCAACAACAAATTGGCTTCCAAAAGATTCTAGTTCTACTAAAGAAGAAGATGTAAAAGATTATTCACGTTTGTTAGCCCCATCGGGTTTAACTTTTAATGAGAGCACATCGACAATTGAATGGAATGCCGTTTATGGTGCGAGTGGTTATACGATTAATATTAATGGTAAAGAAATAAAGAAAAACCATACAAAAAATTCTTATGAATATCATGATTTTGCTGAAGGAGAAGCATATCTTATCAGTGTAAAAGCAATTGGCTCAAAAGATAAAACACTTGAAGATTCTGTTTACTCAAGCATTTATTATAATAAAAAAATGGCGACATCTGATTTTGCCTATCGTCTAGCTGAAGATGGTTCAACTATTGAAATTACTGGTTTTAGATCTTCTGCTGATGTCAACTCTTTTGAAACTTTCACACTTCCAAGTGAAATTGATGGCTATACCGTTTCTCGAATTGCTGAAGATGCTTTTAGAAGAAATTCTACTATTAAAGAAATAACCTTGCCATCTACGATAAAATCAATTGGTAAAAGTGCTTTTCAAAATACACGCTTTAACAAAATTAATTTAAATGAAGGTCTTATTGCAATTGAAGATTTTGCTTTTGAAAATTCACGTGTCAGCGAAATCTCTTTTCCACAATCCTTACAAACATTAGGTGTGAAGAGTTTTAATGGAGTTACACAACTTAAAACCGTTAATTTTCACATTGATAGTGTGATTGAAACGATTCCTGAATCTTGTTTTGCTTCTTGTGGAATTTTAGAATTAACTTTACCAGCATCTGTTAAAACGGTTGATAAATTTGCATTTTCTTCTTTAGCTTCTTTAAAAACATTGAACTTTGGTCATGTTGGTAGAAAAAGTAAATTGGAAGTAATTGAAGAAAGTGGATTTGAAAAATTAGTTGCTTTAAAATCTATTGTTTTACCAGCTTCTTTAAAAAGAATTGGTTTAAATGCTTTTCAAATGAATTCTGGTACACAATTTGTTTTTGAATCCATTATGTTTGAAGCTGGATCAAAAATTGAAATACTTGAAACAGGGGCGTTTCAACGTACTTTAAATAGTTCTCAATTTAAATATTTTGGTCCAGAAATTGCAATGGATCAACTTCCAACTGAACCGGAAATGATTCTTCCTGCTTCATTAAAAGAAATTGGTGAGAAAGCTTTTACAGCAGCGAAAGCAACAAAAATTAGTTTTGAAGAAGGAAGTGTTCTAACTACAATTGGAGAACAGGCTTTTTCATTAAATTCAGAATTAGTTTCTATTCAATTGCCTGCTTCTTTACAATCTATTAAAGCAAATGCTTTTACAAATTGTTTGAAACTAGCGAATGTAGAATTGACAACTTTGAATTCACAATTAGTAGAAGTGGATTCAACTGCTTTTGCTTCTACTCCTTGGTATAATGAAAAAGATAAAATTATTCTTAACAATATTTTAATTAAAGATAATACAACAGATTCTATAACTGAATTGGTTGTTGATGATGGTATTAAATATATTGCTAACAATGTTTATGCTAAAAAGAATTTTACTTCAATTAAGTTACCGAATACATTAATTGGAATTTATGCTGAAGCTTTTGCAGAAAATACAAATATTACTTCTATTATAATTCCAAGTAGTGTAACTTATATTGGAAAAAGTGCTTTTAAAGGTTGCTCTAAAGTAGATACATTGACTTTTGAAGCGAATTCAAAACTAGAAATTATTGATGATTACGCATTTGCTCAATTAGATAAAAGAGTAGAAAGTAATACAGAAACAATTGTTTTTTTAACAGCGATTACATTGCCTGCATCTGTGAAAAAAATTGGAAATAATGCTTTCTTTGAAAACACAAATATTACACAATTTAATATTGAAGCGAATAGCCAGCTTGAATCGATAGGAGATTATGCATTTGCTTCTTTAAATAGTTTAAAACAATTTAATATTCCTTCTTCCGTTAAATCAATTGGCAATAATGCTTTTGAAGGATCAACAGGAAACGTTTCACAATTAGAATCAATTATTTTTGAAAGCAATAGTCAATTGGAAACAATTGGAGATTATGCTTTCAGTCGATTATCAAAATTAAATAATTTTATTTTACCAGACTCAGTAAAATTGATTGGTGAGAGTGCTTTCCAAGATACTTCTTCTTTATCCAATTTTGTGATCCATTCAACAAGTCAACTTGAAGAAGTACATCGCAATGCATTTTATAATAGTGCTATTACATCTTTTTATGTTCCTGAAACGATTAAGATTTTAGATGCAGCTTTTCCAGATGCTGTTAAGTTGACAAACATTACTTTTGCTGAAAATGCGTTTATCCATGCAGAAGAAGCAAATCGTACGATTTTTAAATTTACTTTTAACAATTGTAGTTCATTAACACAAATTCATTTACCAAAATATATTCAAAAAATAGAAGAAAATGCTTTTAATGGGTGTGCAAATTTAATTAATATTACTTCTTTTGCTGAAGAAATCGATTCCAATGCATTTAATGGAACTGGTTTTATCTCTTCATTTAGTGATGGATTAGTTTATTTAGGAGGAGTATTAATTCGTTATACAGGAACAGCTGAGAATGTAATCATTCCAGATGGAATTACACATATTAACGCGAGTGCTTTTAAAGAAAATAAAACCATTCAATCTATTGTTTTCCCAGATAGTTTAGAAAGCATTGGCGCAAGTTCTTTCGAAAACTGTACAAGTTTAGCTCGGATAGATATTTCCAATCAATCTAATTTGCAAACAATTGAAAAGGCTGCTTTTGCAAATTGTTCAGCTTTACAATCTTTCAATTTTACAACAAATTTAGCTGAAATTGGAGCATATAGTTTTGTAAACTGTGAAAATTTAACGAAAGCGAACTTATATAATACGAAATTAAAAACAATTCCATTTGCCGCTTTTGCAAATTGTTCCCAATTAAGTGAAATGTATTTACCACAAATGGTTGAAACCATTGAATCGGCAGCTTTCTTTAAAAATAAATTAAATAATGTAAATATTTTAAATAGCGTTCAAACAATTGGAGATTATGCTTTTGCTTTTAATGAAGAAACAAATAATTCGTTTAAATTAACTTCATTTGTTGAAGAAACAGCCTTAGAACAAATTCAAACTTATATTAATAATTCTATAAAGAACTCAACACTTAATCAATTTAGTATTAATTCTTTAAGTTTTGGTTCTGCAAGTCAATTAAATAAGATTGGTCGTTATGCTTTTGCTGGTAATAAAATTGAAAATTTAAGATTATCAACTAAATTAACGATAGAAGTTAAAGAATATGCATTTAGCTATTCAATGCAATTAAAAGAAGCTTATTTGGCGAATAGTTTATCTTTAGAATTAGGTGTATTAAGTAATTCTAATGCAATTACACATTTATCTCATTCTGGAAATGTGACAACCTTTACCTTATTTGGACCTTCTGTTATAAATGTTCCAAGAACACTTGAAAAAATAACGATTTTAGAAGGATCTACATCTTTAAATAACCATGCTTTTAATGGCTTATCTTTCTTAAAAGAAGTAGAATTACCAGATACGATTACAAAGATTGGTGATAGTGCTTTCTATGGTTGTCGTGAAATTACTTCAATCAATTTGAAGAATGTAGAAGAAATTGGCAATGAAGCTTTCTATGGTTGTCAAGACCTTGAAACAATTGAATATTCGAAGCAATTAAAAACAATTGGTAATAAAGCATTTATGGCAACGAAATGGTTAAGAAATGCAACACAAGATTTTGTGGAAATGAATGGCATCTTAATTTTATATCAAGGAAATGATCAAGTTGTTACTTTACCAAATAATATCGTAGCAATTGCTGGTGGAGCTTTTAGTGGTAATCAAAATGTTACAAAGATTATTGCTTCTGAAAATTTAATGAAAATAGGCGAAGGCGCTTTTGATAATGCAACTTCTTTAAAGAATCTTGTTTTAGTTGGCAATCATGTCGTAGATATTGCGATTAATATTTTTGATACTTTAGCAAGTGATTTTAAAGTAGAAGTATCAAACAAACAAAATTATATAGAAAATAATATTTTATGGGCACTTTATAGTGACTATATTAAATAGAAGTGGTTGGTGTAAATATGGAAAATGAATTCAATTTAAGTCGAACAAAATTACATGAAAATGCAATGATTTGTATGTATCAACATTTATTTTATTCTAAAATGAATAAAGAATGTAAAAAAATATTACCCGAAATTGTAAGTGATGTTATGGAAATTCCTTATGATGATTGTGATGATTTTTTTAAGAGTATTATATATGAATCTGTAAAACAAAAAAAAGAATTTATTGACCTTATTTCACTTTACTTATCAAAAACTTGGAAATTTAATCGACTTTCTTTAATTGAACAATCAATTCTTCTTTTATTTACGAGTGAGATTGTTAATCATCAAGTAGAAACCCAAGTTGCAATCGATATGGCTATTGATTTATCAAAAAAATATTGTGATGACCAATCTTATAAATTTATCAATGCAGTTTTAGATAAAATTGGAAAAGAATATGGACAATAGAGAATATTTAAATGTCAGTGAAATTAATAGCTATATTAAAACTTATTTAGAAAACAATTATTTTTTAAGAGATATCTACGTAAAAGGTGAAATCTCTAATTTTAAAAAACATCAATCAGGAACTTTTTACTTTAGTATAAAAGATGCTACATCTCAAATTAATGTAGTTATGTTTTCAACTTATGCTTCAAAAATTACAACGTCATTAAAAGATGGCGCTTTAGTTTTAATAAAAGGAAGATTAACGGTATATGAAGCGAGAGGTAGTTATCAAATTCAAGCTTATGATATTTTATTTGATTCAATCGGCTTACTATATCAAGAATATGAAAAATTAAAGAAAAAACTTGAAATGGAAGGCCTGTTTGATATTGAACATAAAAAATCTTTACCACCTTACCCTAATACAATTGGAATTATTACAGCTCCTTATGGAGCAGCTATTCATGATATGGTAAATACGATTCATCATCGATGGCCATTAGCACAAATTATTTTATTTCCAAGTTTAGTTCAAGGAAATAAAGCGGCTGAGAATATTGTTAAACAAATCAAAGTTGCAGATCAATATGGTGTAGATGTTATTATATGTGGTCGTGGTGGCGGTTCAATTGAAGATTTATGGCCTTTTAATGAAGAAATTGTTGCGAGGGCTATCTATGCGTGTAAAACGCCTATTATTTCAGCTGTTGGTCATCAAAATGATTTTACAATTGCCGATTTTGTAGCAGATAAAAGAGGATTAACACCAACGGATGGAGCCACCCAAGCAACGCCTAAAATTGAAGGCGAAATTGAAAAAATAAAAAAATTAAAAGAAAAATTGTTTCAGTTAATTACAAACATTTTATCGATGAAACAGCAGCAACTTTTAAGACAAAAGAAAGCGTATGTTTTTGAACATCCTGAAAAACTTTATGAAGTTTATCGACTTAAACTGGATTCTTATGAAGAAAAAATAAAAGAGTTATTAAAACAGCAATTAATTAATGATTTAAAAAAAGTAAATGAATTAAGTGATAATATGATTCATACTTTTAAATTATATTTTCAAAATAAAAAAACAAATTTTGTTACCAACATTGTGAAGTTAGATGCTTTAAGTCCTCTAAAAGTATTAAAAAGAGGATATGGCGTTGTATTAAAAGAAAACAAAGCAATTCGTTCAATTTCTCAAATTGCTATTAATGATGAAATTGATATCGTCGTTTCAGATGGAAAAATTAAGACAAAAGTTGCATCTAAGGAGGAAAAATAAAATGGAAGAAAATAAAAATTTCGAACAATCTTTAAAGGAATTAGAAGGGATTGTAGATAAATTGCAAAGTGGAGATATTGAACTCGAAAAAGCATATACTTTATTTGAAGAAGGGATGAAGTTAGCCAAAGAGTGTGAACTAAAATTGACAAATATTGAACAAAAATTAACAAAGATTCTAAAAGATAATCAATTATGCGATTTTACTGAGGTGAGTGAAGTTGAATAATTATTTAATGTTGTTTAAAGCAGCATTAGAAGAATACTTAAATACCATAGAAGAGGAAGATTTAAGAAATAAATGTCGTTATGCACTTGATTCAAATGGCAAGTATGTACGACCCATCTTGTTTTACTTTACTTTAAAAAAATATGATTTACCCGTTAAAAAATACATTAATTACGCATTAGCAATCGAAATGGTACATACATATTCTTTAATTCATGATGATTTACCATGTATGGATAATGATGATTTTCGAAGAAATAAGTTATCTTTACATTTAAAATACAATGAAGAAATCGCTGTTTTAATTGGAGATATGTTTTTATCAGATGCTTTCTCTTTATTATCTTCTCAAAAGGATATAGAAGGAATAGCAGCGTCATTATTAAGTCAATGCATTGGTTCAAAAGGGATGGTACTTGGACAATATTATGATTTAAAATATTTAAAAAACTCTCCATCGATGATAAATATCTTAAAAATGTATTCTCTTAAAACAGGAAAATTATTTGAATATTGTTTATGTCTACCTGCATTAATTGCTCATCGTGATGAGGATGTAAAATTATTAAAAGAATTAGCAAGCAATTTGGGTATACTTTATCAAATTAAAGACGATATAAAAGACTATCATGTTCAAAAAGAAAGCTTTTTAAACTGGAAAATCGACGTCTCATTTTTAAATAAAATTTATGAAGAATATGTACTAAAGGTAGAAAACTTATTCAATTTATTAAAGATATCAAAGCAAGATGAACTTTATCAATATTTAAAAAATATGTTTTGAACGAGTGGGTGAGAAAAATGAATCTTTTTGACATTAAAGATCCTCAATTTTTAAAACAACTTAATCATAAAGAAATGTATGCACTAGCAAGTGAGATACGTTCTTTTATTATTGAGAATGTTTCTCATACCGGTGGTCATTTATCGAGTAATTTAGGAAGTGTAGAGTTGATTATGGCTCTACATAAGACTTTTAATACACCTTATGATAAATTATTGTTTGATGTTGGCCATCAAGCTTATACCCATAAAATTTTAACTGGAAGAGCCAAAGATTTTGCAACATTGCGTTCTTTAAATGGCTTATCAGGGTATTTAAAAAGAAGCGAAAGTGAATTTGATATTTTCGAATCAGGACATTCTTCAACTTCTTTATCCACAGCTTTAGGAATGGCTTTAGCGCGTGATCAACAAAATGAAAAATATGAAGTAATTGATGTAATTGGAGATGCCTCTATTGCAAATGGGGTTGCTTTTGAAGCATTGAATTATGTGGAACAATTAAATACAAAAGTCATTATTATATTAAATGATAATGATATGGCGATTTCAAAAAGTGTAGGTTCTCTCGCTAAATCTTTAGCAAAAATTCGTACAAGTCAAACTTATGGTGTTGTTAAAAAAGGATATGTTGGAGTAATTGGACGCATTCCAAAAATTGGACGACCAATTGTTAATTTTACTCGAAAAGTAATTAACCGCATTTGTATTTTATTTCGCTCTGTCAATTTATTTGATGCATTTAAAATTGCATATATTGGTCCTGTAGATGGTCATAACTTTAAGGCATTATCTAAGGCATTAAAGAAAGCAAAGAATTACCCCGATTCCATTATTGTCCATGTGAAAACAAAAAAAGGATATGGACATGCTAGCAGTGAAAATGATCAAATAGGAGAGTGGCATGGAGTAGCTCCCTTTGATAAAAATAAAGACTCTTTAACAAACAATCATGATTTTAATCAAATTTCATTTTCAAAAGCATATGCAGATTGTTTATATCAAAAAATGAAACATGACACAAAAATCCAAGTGATTTCGGCTGCAATGATTACAGGAGCTTCTTTACAAACAATTTTTAATGATTTTAAAGATCGTTGTTTTGATGTGGGAATTGCAGAAGAGCATGCCGTTTGTTTTGCTAATGGCATGGCTCTTTCTAATTTGAAACCCGTCGTTTCCTTGTATTCAACATTTTTTCAACGTACTTATGATGAAGTCAATCATGATATTGCGCGAATTAATAGTCATGTCATTTTTTTGATTGATCGTGCGGGAATTGTTGGAGAAGATGGAGAAACACATCAAGGAATTTATGATGCAAGTATGCTTTATCCTTTAAAAAATGCTATCATCGCCATGGCACCAAGTTATGCATATATTGATGCTTTGCTTGATTTTGCACTTGATTATGATGGTCCGGTATTTATTCGCTATTCTAAAACAAATGTCTTAAAAGAAGCCAATCTACCGATAAAATTTAATCAATATCTTCATTATAATTTAAATTCAAATAATGTTGCAAGCATTATTGCTGTTGGAGATGGCTATTTAGAAATGATAGAAGAAGTTAAAAAATCAATATATAATATTGCTGTTATAAATCCTTTATTTTTAAAACCTTTAGATGAAGATACATTGCTAAAAATTAAAGACCATCCGGTATATATTTATGATAAAACATCTATAAAAGAAGGATTTGCTCAAGCTGTAATTTCATTTTATCATCCTTTACATACAAAAATAAAAGCTTTTTGTGTACCCAATGAAAATATTATTCATGGAAAAGTAAATGAGGTTTTGCAACATTATGAATTAAGTGCTCATCAAGTTTTTTTAAAAATAATTGGAGATTTGAATCATGGATAAAAAAAGATTAGATATTTTGCTAGTAGAAAAAAATTTAGCGCCTTCACGCTCAAAAGCTTTACAATTAATTAAGGATGAGTGCGTCTATGTCAATCAACAATTGATACTAAAAGCAGGATATATGTGTAATCGAAAAGATGAAATTCAAATTCAAAAAATGGATGTTTTAGAATATGTGTCAAGAGGGGGACTAAAACTAAAAAAAGCAATAACTTATTTTCATCTTGATTTTAAAGAGAAAGTTATTTTAGACATTGGGGCTTCCACAGGTGGATTTAGTGATTGCAGTTTAAAACATCGAGCAAAATTTGTATATGCTTTAGATGTAGGAAGTAATCAATTAGATCGTTCTTTAAGAAATCATCCGAAAATAAAAGTTTATGAAAATACGAATTTTAAAGATGTGGATGCATCTTATTTTGATTTAAATATTGATTTTATTACAATTGATGTCTCTTTTATTTCCATAAAAAGCATTATTTTGAAGATAAATGATTTGTTTTGTGATAAAATAATAATTGGACTTTATAAACCTCAATTTGAAGTAGGAAAACAAGCAATCGGAAAAAATGGGGTTGTACGGGATAAAAACGCTCATTTAAAAGCTTTAAATGAATTCCAAGAATTTTTAAATCATTTGGGATTTTGTTTATGCGATATGACTTATTCACCGATTAAAGGTGCAAAAGGTGGCAATATAGAATACTTATGTCTAATTCAAAAACAAAAAATAGTTCCTTTTAACTATAAAAAAGTAGTAGAACAAGCATTTAAAACATTAAAAGAGGAGGAAGAAATATGTTAAAGCAAATTAGCATTCAGAATTTAGCCATTTTAGATGATATAACTTTAGAATTTGATGATCATTTTAATGTTTTAACGGGTGAAACGGGTGCTGGAAAATCAATTATTATTGATGCTTTATCGCTTGTCTTTGGTCAAAGAGCGAATTTGGAAATGATTCGACATGGTAAAGAAATGGCTAAAATTGAGGCACTTTTATATTTAAATGAAAATCATGCTGAAATGATTTATGATCTATTTGAACTTGATGTCAAAGATGAATGTATAATTCAAAGATGCATTTACAATAATGGTCGTTCTACAGCTAAAATTAATGGCAGTTTAATTTCTTTATCTACGCTAAATCAAATTGCTGAATTACTAATTGACATCCATTCACAACATGAAAGTCAATATTTATTAAAAGCAGATCAACATTTACCTTTACTACACCAATATATTTTGTCTTTTGAAAAAAATTATATGGACACTTATATGAAAAATTTCGAAGAATATAGTAAATTAATTGTAGAAAGAAAATTTTTAGAAAGTCGGTTTAAAGAAGCCAGTGATGTGGATTATCTTCAATTCCAATTAAACGAATTAAAAGATGTTCTTACCTTACAAGAAGAGGAAGAAGTCACTAAAGAATATAAATATTTACAAAATTTTGAAAAAAATGCTGCGATTATCGAAGATACTCTTTATTATTTAGATGGAAATCAACGGGCAAATGAAAGTTTATATAGTGCTTTAAAATCACTTAATAAGATTCAAGAAAATGAAAAAATTACAGCTTATCAACAACGTTTAGAGAGTGCCTATCTTGAAATAAAAGACATTATTGAATCCATCCAAAGCGAATTTAATACTTCGCATTTTGATTCTAATCGCTTAGATTATCTTTCAGATCAAATAACCAAAATGAATCGTTTGAAAAGAAAATATAATTGTCATGATTTGGCAAAATTAAAAAAAGAGATAATGTCAAAAATAGAAGATAGTCAAATGTTTCAACAAAAAATGGAAGATTTAACCCTTCGCATTGACAAACAAAAGCAAAAATGTGAACAATTAGCTCAAGAAATAACAAAAATTAGAAAAAAATATGCTCAAAAATTAGAAAATGAAATTAAACAACAATTAAATGATTTATATTTAGAAAACGCTAGTTTTAAAGTGCACTTTGAAACAAGTGAGCAACTAACCAAATTAGGAGCCGATAAAATCGAATTTTATATGTCTGCGAATAAAGGAGAACCAGAAAAGCCACTTGTCAAAGTTGCATCTGGAGGAGAAGTCAGTCGAATTATGCTTGGTTTGAAAACCGTATTTTGTAAAGTTGCGAATTTAGATACGATTATTTTTGATGAAATTGATACAGGAGTAAGTGGAAAAGTGGCGATGGCAATGGGTAAAAAAATGAAAGATATTTCATTATTTGCACAAGTGTTAGCCGTTACCCATTTACCACAAGTTGCAAGTTGTGGAGATCATCACATTTATATTTATAAAGAAATTGTAAACGAAAAAACGCAAACGAGAGTAGAGCATTTAAATAAAGATAGACAAATTATGGAAATTGCTCGACTTTTAAGTGGAGAAAAAATCACTCAAAATTCCATTAATATGGCAAAAGATTTACTTTTTACCAAACAATAACAAATCGTATAAAGACCTCTTTTTATCACAAAATATAGGTGGTGAAAGGAGGTTTTTTGATGAAAAAACGTTATTTTGGTATAGTTGCTTTAGCACTTGCATCTTTTTTTACATTAAAAGATATGAGTGCATTATATGCTCAAAACTATATACCTGGTGGCGAAAATATTGCAATTGAAATTAAAGCGGATGGTTTATTAGTAACCGGTACATATGATATCCAAACAGCTGATGGAATTTATAATCCCTCTAAAAATAACGATATTCAAAGAGGCGATTTAATTTACGAAGTGAATCATCAAAAAGTGGAATCAATGCAAGATTTACCAAAAGTATTTAAAGATGTAGAAGAATTACAATATAATTTACCGATGAAATTATATCGTGATCATATTTCTTATACAAAAACACTCAGACTCATTAAGACTTCTCAAAATGGTTCTTGGAAAACGGGATTATTAGTAAAAGAAAGAATCCTTGGAATTGGTACAGTAACCATTTATGATCCTGAAACCAATTCCTATGCCGCTTTAGGACATCAATTTAGTGATGGAGATTTTTCAGATATTTTGGATTTAACATCGGGAAATATTTATTCAAGTGATGTCGTTGGAATTCGAAAAAGTAGCGATGGAACTCCAGGAGAAAAAATTGCTGAAATTAATGAAAAAGATCAAATTGGAGATATTGAAAAAAATAATGAATATGGTATCTATGGTCATATGGATGAACTTCCAAATAAAGAAGGATTAGAAGCAGCCACTATCGATGAAGTAAAGTTAGGCGAAGCAGAAATTTGGACCGTTATGAAAGGTTCAAAAGTCGAAAAATTTAAAATTAAAATAACCGATTTGAAAAAACAAGATCAAATTGCACCTAAAGGAATTACTTTTGAAATAACAGATAAAAAACTTTTAAAAATGAGTAATGGCATTGTACAAGGAATGAGTGGTTCGCCCATTATTCAGGGAAATAAAATCGTTGGTGCGGTTACACATGTCCTCGTAGATGATGTTAAAAAAGGCTATGGATTATATATTCAATGGATGTTACAAGAAATGAAATAAATTGACAAAACAGGTAAAAATTTGCCTGTTTTGTGCTTTTTTGTGAATTTCAATTATTTTTTTGCTCAAAATGTGAATGTAAAATTATGTAATATTAACTAAGAATATCTATAATTTAGTCACCAACGGAGGATGAATGATAAAAAAATACAAATTAATAGTAGTAGACGATAGTTTATCTGTTTTAAAAGTATTTGAAAATGCAGTAAAAGATTATCCGGAATTTGAGTTAGTCAGAAAGTATGACAGAGGTGACATGTTTTTAGAGTATTTGGTCAATTGTGAGGAAAATATTGATTTTGTCATTTTGGATCTTATCATGCCAGATATTGACGGAATTGAAATTGCAAGAGAAATTTGCCAAAAGTATAAGTACAAGATTAAACATGTAATCTGTATGTCAGGATTAACAAGCGAATCCATGTTAAATCAAATTGGTTATATTGGCATTGATTATTTTATTATGAAACCATTTGCATATGATATCTTATTTCGTAAATTGACAAATATTGCTGAAACAACAAGTAAAATAGAATACGCCAAAGGAAAAGCACAAAAAGACAATTTACATATCCAAATCCAAGCAGATATCACCGAAATATTACATGAAATTGGCATTCCTGCTCATATCAAAGGATATACCTATTTAAGAAAAGCTATTAGTGATGTATTTTATAACAACGAGTATTTAGGACAAATTACAAAATTATTATATCCAGAAATTGCAAAGTTTTATCAAACGACTTCATCTCGTGTAGAAAGAGCGATTCGTCACGCGATTGAAATTGCATGGAATAGAGGAAACATTGAAGCAATTGATCACATATTTGGATATACGGTAAATGCAGCTAAAGCAAAACCGACTAATTCTGAATTTATTGCAATGATTGCCGATAAATTACAACTTGATTATAAAATTAAAGAAACCAAAGCCTATCAAATCCAATTTTAAAAGATGAATTGTCAAAAAAAGTAGAATATTTATTTATTTATGTTATAATAAATAAAACGAGGTGATTGGATGTTTAATTGGTTAAAATTTATATCAGGAAGTATTATTTTAGATAATGATGCGAAATCCGCATCAAAAAGAAAATTTTGGAATGTTTTATTTTTTTTATTTGCCACTCTTATTCTTATGAGTTTTATTCTTTCTACAAGTTATAATATCGCGTTCAAATCTCATTATAATCATTCAAAAGATTATAAAGAAGCGTATGAATATGCGTTAAATAATGAAGAGTATAATTGCATGATTTCTGATCAAAAACTATCTTGTGCGGATAAAAATAATCGAATTGAAGAAGATAAAAATAAAAAATTATATTTAGATACGCGTACGATTCAAGATTATACTGGAAAATATGAAGTGATTGTTGATTCACGTGATCGCGATACACATGTTGATTTCCTTGCAAATTATGAACACAAAAAAGAAAAAAATGTAATTTCCCATCTTGAATATCTAAAACTTGAAAGCAAAGATCGTGAAGATTATCAATTTAAAGATCTTATTTATACAAATATAAATTTAGATTATGATGTTTATTTACCTTTAGCGACCAATTATTATAATGAAGTTGGGGGAACAGCTAAAGAAAATTATATTGCGATTGATAAAGATGAAAAATTAACACTTGAAGAAAAAAATGTTAAAAAAATCGATATGTTTGTAAAAGCTGCTTTACCTGGTGTCATCAATGACTATGATAAAGCACCGATTTTAAATGCATATTATGCAACTGAATTTTTAAAACAAAATTCGAAAAAAGAATTTGGTTATGAACACGATCGTTTTATCTTAATTTTACAAGAAACGACAACTTCTTCTTTTGTTACGGATAAAAATATCTTCGTTTCTTATGAAGGTTCTTATCGTCAAATCAAGGGAAGTTTTCAATTCCATTATGAAAAAGTAGAAAACAATCCTCAATTAATGATGGAACATGTAGATGAATTTGTCGGTTATATCTATGGTGATATAAGTGGTACACAATTACTAAATTATCTATTTAATATTTTCCGTTATATGCCATTTATCTTATTAATGATGGCTGCCTTAGCTTTATTTATGTTTTTAATGACTCGTTTATCAAATGATGATTATGCAGATAACAAATATATTGGCTGTTTTAAAATTACAGCTGCTTGTTCATTAGGTGCTACTTTATGCGCAAGTATCGTTGGTTTTATCCTACAATTCTTTATGAATCAAGGAGTGGCATTTGTAATCTCCATGTTATTATTTATTTCTTTTCTAATTCTTAGAGTCGTATTATTAGTTGTGATTTCTTTCTTTAAAAAACGTGCAGCTAATAAACGTTTACAAGATCCTATTCAAGCTAGCGAAAAAATGGAACTTTTATAATTTTAATCTCACTTTTTTAACACAGTTAAGCGATACTTAACTGTGTTTTTTTTTATTTTATTTAGATATCCATTTGCTTTAAATTAAAAGTCTTATTTGATAAAGCTATGCATATACTTTATCGAAATAGGGGTGAAAAGATGATTTTTTATAATTTAAAAAAGAAAATCAATGTTTTGCGATTGATTTGTATAAGTATGATTATTTGCATCATCTTAAAACTTGCCTATGCCCAATTTATTGATTATCGAAAAATTTCTTTAAGAGCAACTGATTTATGGGAAAGAAGCTTTCCCCTTGAAGCAGCAAGAGGCAATATATATGATGCCAATATGGAAGTATTAGCGAGTAATTTACCTACGATGTCAGTAGTAGTCATTCCATTTCAAATTAAAGATAAAGCAGATTGTGCAAAAAAACTTGCACAAATTTTAAATGTTCAATCCGATTTAATTGAAACGAAAATTAGTAAAAAAGCTTCCATTGTACGCT
>CAJJXN010000021.1 GCA_905197115.1 uncultured Bacillota bacterium
CATCCAAGGATTTAAAAGAGGGAATGCAAGTATTGTTAGCAAATGGAAAGTATGCTACAATTGAGGTAGTAGAAACAGAAGAGTTAGACACTTTTGAGACTACTTATAATTTTGAAGTAGAGGATGACCATACTTACTTTGTTGGTACTACAAGTATTCTTGTTCATAATGTATGTACAGGTTCTTATGATATTGAATTTAAATCAGGGAAACATTATGTAGGAAAAGGATCAAAAGCACGAATGAATAAGTCTGCCAGAAGAATTTCACATCATTTTAATGATCCTGTTGTTAATAAAACTTGGACACCAGCAATAAATAATAAAGTTGCATTTACAAAAGAATATCTGGACATGGCAAAATATAATTTTGATTTTGAAGGAGTTTTGTATAATAAAATCCATAGTCCTGGCAGATTAATTTTTGAACAATGGTTTTAAGAAAGGAAAATTTGTTATGATACCAATACCTAACTATTTAAAGGAAATTGCGGAAGTAATCAAGCAAAATAAAGAAACTTTGACAATGAATGTAAAGTGTAGGTGTGGTTGTCAAAAATTTGATGTTTATAAAAATGTAACTAGAAAGACAAAAATTTCTAAAGAGAATCGAAAGAAAATTAAAGATTCTTTAAAATGGTATGACAACGTTTTAGATCCCTTAATAACCAACGCATATCGAGCGGCTTATATTGATTATGATAACGAAGGCTATAGAGAAATTATAATATATAATTCAAGAGAAAATTTATCGTATAATTTTGATAAAGAAAAATATAAATCTCTTATTATAAAAACTTTTCTCATTAAAAATGGAGAGGTTCCGTTAAAATGGAATGAAATTGACTCAATACAAGATATTAACCTTCCTGTTGTAATTAAATTAAAATGTAATTCATGTGGGCAAGAATATCTTATATTTGATAATAGAATTCACGGAAATGATGCTGCAGACTTTTCAACAAATAATTTTAAAAAAATGGATTTTGAATTAAAAAAGGTAAAGAAAGAAGAAATGAGATTTGTAAATATCACAATAACAATTAAAAATTATTGGGATTTTGAAGAAATAGCATTAAATGGAAATGAAAAATTAACTTTTGATGACTATTCCAATATGTTTAGTTCAATAAAAATTAAAGCTTTTAAAAACAATTGCAGTTTTTTAATTCATTCTGAAGACTTAGGATAGAGATATAAAGGAAAAAATTATGAATAAAGAAAAAATAATACAAGAACTCATAGAATTTGCAGAAGGCAGAATGGATTTTGATACATTTTGGAATAATTATAAAAATAACCAAGATTATAAAAAACTATTTGAAGTTAAGCTTGGAGAAAGATTTGGATGTTTTAGAAATAAAACTGTTAATGAGCATTTGCTAATTTTTAATCCTAATTCTTATAGGGGAAAAAAAGATTATACATAACGATGTTTGCAGATATTTAGAATTCTATGGTTATGCATTTAATAAATATCAGAAGTATCAGAACGATTTACAATTTTTATGTGACATTCAACCAAGTTATGTCTATATAGAAGATGAAAAGTTCCTAAACAATATAATCAACCAAGCCCCAAAAGAATTATCAAAAACAAAGAAAAAATTATGGATTAAAAATAAAATAAAAGAAATGTTTAAGTATGACACAAAACCACCAAGATGGATACAAGACCCTGAATGGCCAATTATTGATGGGAAACCATTAATTTTTAAAAGTCAAACAAAAGAAAAACTTGATGATGAACGAGTTTATTACACATTCTATAATCCAGAAACGAAAGAAGAACAAATAATAATTCAATTTTATTAAAAATGTCTATTTAATTACAAAAGAAATGGAAATATAAATCCATTTCTTTTATTTTTCGATAAGCAAGATTTTAATAAATAGAAGTAAAAATGCAAGTATTGTTAGCGAATGGAAAGTATGCTACAATTGAAGTAATAGAAACAGAAGAGTTAGACACTTTTGAGATACTTTAGAAGATGTCCATACTTACTTTGTTTCTTCTTGTAATGTTTTAGTGCATAACTTTTGTGCTAAAGAATATGCAGACTATTGTGTAAAATATGAAGGTCCAGGAGGAACTATAAAAGCTTATCATCAAAATGGTGGACCGCATGATGGATTGTTTATAGCGAAAGATAATTTTGGACATGGTGGAAGTTCATTTAAACTTTTAGAAGAAGCGTCGGGAAATAAACTACGATTAATAGCGGACTTAAATAGCGAAGGAATAATTATGACAGGAAAACATTCTAGTAATCTAGGAGAATTATATAAATATTTTGGAAAGAGGATATTATGAAAAAAATAGATTATAATTATAAAGAAAGAATAGAAAATTTCATATTTAACAATAACTGGATTGAACCACCTTTGTATTACAATAATATGGGCAAAACTTTGCGGTTTGATTTAGAATCCAAATCAGAAAAAGAAAGTATCCTTTTAATTAAAAATATATTTAATGACATTTTCTTTGAAAATAGTAAGATGTTTATCATTTTTTATGGTTCAAAATATGTTCATTGGCAAAAAGGAAAAAAATATATTAAATTTTTTAAGTTCAAAAAAATTTTGAAGAAAAAATTTGTTTCAAAAAATGATGATTATGATATAGAAGATTTAAACTATGTAGTAGTTGGAATGATTAGAACAAAAAATTTTAAATTTAATCATTATATAAAAGATTATTTAGAAGACGAACAAACCTGTCAAATTGCACTTATAAGTTTAAAAAAAGGTGTTGCACTTAATTTATATGATTCAAGAGGTTTTGATGTATTATCGCTAGATAAAGACTTTTTAAAAATGTTATTTAAAAAATATGAAAAAGACATTATTGAATACAATAAAAAAGAAATTGTTGAGTTTTTAAATATAGAATAAAATCTCAATTTATGGTTGTTATACAACCAAGTTCTGTCAACGTAGAGGATGAAGAGTTCTTCAATTATATAATAAATCAAACTTCAAAAGACTTATCAAAAACAAATAAAAAAATGTTCCAATATGACTCAAAATCACCAAGATGGATACAAGACCTTGGTTGATAGGAAACTATTAATTTTTAAAAATCAGACAAAAGAGAAGTATAGTTTATTACACATTCTATAATCCAAAAACTAAAGAAGAAAAAAGGATAAACTAAAATGTCCATGTTGTGGATATTACACAATTGATAGTGACGATGAAGTTATTGTTGATATTTGTCTTGTGTGCTTTTGGTAATATGATGAGGTTGCTCATAAACATCCTGATATTAATTGGAGTTAATAAAATTTCGTTAAAAGAAGCAAAAGAAAATTATAAAAAATATGGAGTTTGCAAAAAAGATTTCTTAGAATATGTTCGGGAAACATTTGAAGAGGAAAAATAGATAACTGTTTAAGAAAACTCGTTATTATCATTGACAATTTTTAAGATTTATAATTTAATAAATACAACTAATATCAATTAGTTGTATTTTTTTATAAAGGAGAGATATAAGTGAAGAAAGAATTAAAATTACTTCTTTCAGCATTAGCTGCAGGAGTGTGTATTGGAATTGGTGGAATTATTTATGTCTCTTTATTTTCAGTCTCTAAAATAGTGGGTGCATTTTTATTTGCTTTAGGACTTTTTACAATTATTTGTTATCAATTTTCTTTGTTTACGGGAAAGGTTGGATATATTTTTGAAAACAAAATTTCTTATTTGTTGGATTTATTAATAATTTGGATAGGTAATTTTTTAGGAACTTTGTTTGTGGCATTATTATATAGACATACTCGAATGTTTAGTAATGAAGCAAATCAAATTTTACAAAATATTGTAATGGCAAAACAAAATGATCAACCATTAAGTATTTTCATTCTTTCTTTATTTTGTGGGATGTTGATGTACATAGCTGTTAACACGCAAAGAAAAGAAAATATTCATCCAATATTTAAATTATTAGCCATTTTTATTTGTGTGGCAGGATTTATATTGTGTGGCTTTGAGCACGTAATTGCAAATATGTTTTATATAAGTGTTTCAGGATTATGGAGTTTTAAAATTGTTTTATATTTATTACTTATGACTTTAGGAAATGGAATCGGTTCTTTAATAATTTGGGGATTTGAAAAAGGTATAATAATGAAAAAACAATCGAATTAGTCGATTGTTTTTAATTATAATTTTCTTAAATTATCTATTCTTTCGGGATTTTCAGAAGATGCCCATTTTTTTAACATTTCACATGGAAAATTTGAACATTGTCCACAATGAGATTGGTTTTTATTTTGATTGCATTGATAAAGTTCACAATCGCCCCAAAATACTTTTCCTTTAATAACTTTGCATCCTTTACAATTTTGTTCTTTTTTAAATTTGCATGTATCACAATCAATACCACAAACGCTATAATTAGCCATACATATTCCTCCTGCAAAACAAATATACTATTAAAATAATAACATATTCATTAAATACAATCAAAGTAATTTTAAACAAAAACAACCGATTTAATCGATTGTTTTATGTTTAATTAAAGAGAGATAATAATTCATTTAAAGTTAATTTAGAAACGAATTCAGCTTCATTACCAATTACCATATTAAACAAATCTTTTTTCTTTCTTTGAAGATTTAATATTTTTTCTTCAACAGAATCTTTCACAATTACCTTTAAGATTTGAACATTTCTTTTTTGACCAATTCGATGAACTCGGTCACTAGCTTGGTTTTCAGCACTTAAATTCCACCATGGATCATAATGGATAACAGTATCAGCACTTGTAAGATTTAAACCCGTACCTCCCGCTTTTAAAGAAATAAGAAATACTTTTATGGATTCTGTACTATTAAATTGTTCGACTAATTCAAATCTTTTTTCAGCAGGAGTATCTCCCGTTAAAATTAAATTTGAAATATTTCTTGAATTTAATTCATCTTGAAGAATGGATAACATACTCGTAAATTGAGAGAAAATAAGAATTTTATGGTCTCCACTAATACTATTTTCAATTAATTCTAAAGTTAAATTCAATTTTGCACTTTCGCCTTCATAGTCTTGAAGATAAAGTTTTGGATGACAACATATTTGACGTAAACGTGTAAGCATTGAAAAAATATAAAGTTTATTAGAAGAATCATCTTTTAATTTTTCTTTTACTTGTTCAATAGTTGTTTTATACACATTTTGTTGTTCTTGTTCCATGCGAGCATAAACGACTTGTTCTAATTTTTCAGGTAATTCTTTTAATACATCTTTTTTCGTTCTTCTTAAAATAAATGGTGCAACAAGTTTATTTAGTCGGTTTAATTTAGCTTGGTCATTAAATTTAACAATATCATATTCATATTCTGATTTAAATAAATCGTATGTTTTTAAATAACCCGGAAGACAATAATCAAAAATTGACCATAAATCAGCAAGGGTATTTTCGAGTGGAGTTCCCGTAACAGCAAATTTTGTTAAAGCTTGAATTTCTTTCACACTTTCAGCGTTTTTAGTGGCAAAGTTTTTAATGTTTTGAGCTTCATCTATAATCATAAAATGAAACTTCAAGTTTTTATATAATTCTAAGTCCCTTTTTAAATAATCATAGGAAGTAATAATTGTTTGATTATTTTGAATGGATTGAATTAATTTTTCTCTTGCTTGTCCGTTTCCTGTGATAAGGAGCACATCAAAATCGCTATCCCATTTTTTAAATTCATTATACCAGTTATAAGTAAGTGAAGAAGGGGCAATAATCATGTTGGGTAAAGTCGTTTTAAAAGAACATAATAAAGAAATAATTTGTAAAGACTTTCCAAGTCCCATATCATCAGCTAAAATTCCACCAATATTGTATTTTGCTAAATTATATAGCCAACGAAATCCTTCTTTTTGGTAATCACGAAGAACAGGTAATAGTTTAGGTGTAATCGGATACGGTTTATTTTTATAATTTTTTAAATCGTATAAGAAACGTTCAATTTCTTTAGGAATGGATTTTTGTTCTAGCAAAGATTCAAAACGCATCATTTTAAAAAGAGGCACATTCATTTCTTTTTGAAGTTTAGATGTCGGAACACCAATGGTTTCAACGATATCTTTTAAATCAGTCAAATACTTGTCATCTAAATTTAATACCGTTCCGTCTTTTAATAAATGATATTTCTTTTTCGCTTGCATTGATTTTAAAACATCTTCTAATTCTTCTAAAGTAACAAATTCTTCATTAAAGACTATTTCTAGCCAATTGTTATTATATCGCACTCCAATTCCTGGAGATGTCACTTTTTTAAAAGATAAATGTTTAATTGAATCACTAATATAAACTGTCGCATATTCTTTTAATTTGTGTAAATCATTTTTTAAGAAATCAAATGCCCAGTCTTCATCATCAATAACATATTCATTAGCCTTAGGAGTTCTTAAGAAACTAAAAATGGATAATTGTTCTAAAAAGTTTTCTTCTTGTGCTAGATTCACAAAATATCCTTGCTTAATTGCCTCTTCTCTTTCTAAATCATGATATAAAAATTTATATTTTAAATAAAGAGAATGATCTTTTAAATCTAAGAAACATTGTGCATCTAATTGTGAACAATTGTTGTGCTTTTCAAATTCTTCTTTATTCAAAATGGTAATACAATTGACAACTTGTGGATAAATATAAGTAAAAAACTCATTATAAATCTTACTATTGAATTCTAAATCTTGTTTAAATAAAGCAATGACTAAAGGGACTACGTGAGGACTATTAACATTGTCTAAGCAATATAAGTTTTTATCACGGATGACATAGTAACTACGACCAACCATAAAGATGCGCATTTTTTGTTTATCTTCAATAAATAAAGTATTCTTTTCAAAAACTAAATTCAAATCAAATTCTTCGCTCGTATAATTTAATTCATAATTAGCCTCATCTAATACTACTTCAACTTTACTATCTAAGTGAACGTCAAAACATTTTTTAAAGACAATTTGAGGAAGAGCACATTTTCTTTTGCCATCGAAATAAGATTTTCCTTCATTTGGGGGATATCCGATATAATCTTTTAAGTCTTCAATTAAGTTACGACTTTCTTTGTTAAAAGCACTAGTCGTATGAACAAATTCTAACTCTTTTCCATATTTAAAAGAAAAATTACTTTCAATATTGTCGAAAAATTCAGGAATATTTTTAATAAAGTATTGTTTATCTTTTCCAATTTTTAATTCAATCCCTACTTCATTTCCATAAATATGAAAAATAGGAGTTAATTGAATATCTAAACTCACACTTTTTTTATAGAAGTTTAATAAAGAAGAAAGTTGATTTACTTCTTTTTTGTTGGTTATTTCATTAATTTTAAGCAAAAAAGCGAGGATATGTTTACAATATCCTTCATACGTTAAATAAAAATCGCAAGCACAAGAAGCACGAATGACCTTTCCTTGAGTATCGATTGTAGCACTAACAGGATAACTTTTATTGCTCATTCCTGTAACAATGCCTTCATAAACATCTTCAGCTTTTTCATTTCGTCTACATTTTAAAATAATCTTTTTATTTAAAAACAACTCTTGTGCTTTTGTATATGTTTCGCCATCAATAACGTTTTTGATAATTTCTTTTATATCAAATTTATTCATACACATCACTCCAATTACCTATATTATAACAAAAAAAAATAAAAATGGTGCAATTATTTTTTTTAGTTTAAAAATGAGGTCTTTACAAATAAAAAAAGCAATTGTTTAAAATTGCTTTTTAGTCGATAGAATCGTTATTCTTGTAAAGAAGAGTTATACATTTTAGCATAAACCCCATTCAGATTCATTAATTGTTGATGATTCCCTTTTTCAATAATACCCTCTTTTCCTAAAACAATAATAGTATCACTATTTTTAATAGTGGTTAAGCGATGGGCAATTGTAATTGTTGTTTTATTTGTAGATAACGATTCAAAAGCATTTTGAATTAATTTTTCTGTAACATTGTCTAATGCAGAAGTTGCTTCATCCAAAATGATGATGGAAGGATTTTTTAAAAATAGCCGAGCAATTGATATTCTTTGTTTTTGACCACCAGATAATTTAATGCCTCTTTCACCTGTTAAAGTATTATACTTTTCAGGTAAAGTCATAATAAAATCATGAATATTTGCTTTTTTTGCAGCTTCTATGACTTCTTGATCAGTTGCATCGGGTTTCCCATAAAGAATATTTTCTTTAATCGTTCCCCAAAAGATAAATACATCTTGTTGTACGTGCCCGATGGCGTTTCTTAAATCATACAAATTATAATCTTTGATATTTATATCATCAATTAAAATAGAACCATTTAAAACATCATAAAAGCGAGGAATTAATTTTGAAATGGTTGTTTTTCCCACACCGGTCTCACCTACTAAAGCGACTTTTTCACCCGGTTGAATATTTAAAGAAAAGTCGTGTAAAATATCTTTTTCTTCATCGCCATAATTGAAACTAACATTTTTAAATTCAATTTTGCCGATAAATTCATGATGATTGACACAATTTTCTTTAGAAACAATAGATGGTTGTAAAATCATAATCTTATAAAATCTTTCAAAACCTGAACATCCTTGTTGTAACATTTCCATAGTGCTACTTAGTTTCGTAATAGGTGAAATTAAAAAGTTGATATAGAGGAAAAAAGCGACCAAATCTTCTAAGGTAAATCCAGTTTTATCTTGATGGATAACCATAATAGATCCAGCCATTAGTAAAACTAGGTTCGTAATATTTGTTAATAAATTAACGGTAGAGTTAAATAATCCAAGTTCTTTAAAGGATTTTTTTCGTGAATCTTGGTATTGTAAATTAATGGTTTTAAAATGATTGATTTCATATTCTTCGTTATTATACGCTTTGGTTAAAGAAATGCCTCCTAAACTACTTCCAATTTTAGAAGCTAACTCCCCTTGTTCTTTACGTACTAAACGAAAACTAGCCATTAATTTTTTGCGTCTAACGATAGCAAAGATTATTAAAATGACGATTGCCACAAAAACGATTAAAGTTAAAATAGGATTTATGAATAATAAAATGATAAAGCTTCCCAAAATCATGACAATAGATACAAATAAATCTTCTGGAACGTGATGGGACATTTCAGATAAATCATGTAAGTGGGTCGTTAAATTTGTTAATAGTTCCCCTGATTTTTTATCTTCAAAATATTGATAATCTAAAGTTTCAAATTT
Organism: uncultured Bacillota bacterium; assembly: GCA_905197115.1. Lineage (GTDB taxonomy): Bacteria > Bacillota_I > Bacilli_A > RFN20 > CAG-631 > Caccosoma. The sequence continues at coordinate 9,179 of CAJJXN010000021.1, forward strand.
TTCAAATAAATCTTTACGCATATCAGTTTCAATTTTAATACCTAAATAATGGCCAAAATAACCAATTATAAAAGATAAAAAGAAACGAATAATATATAAAATAAATAATAAAAGCCCAATTAATAGAATTGTAGAAACTACACTTACTTTTCCTTGTAAGATACTTCGTGTAACTAAAGGAAAAACTAGATCAATTCCTGCCATAAAAAAGACACAAACAATATCTAAAATAAAAAGTTTTTTATGGTTCTTATAATAAGAACAAAAATATTTAAACATAAATAATTCCTAAAAAAGAATCTATTATTTAGATTCTTTTTCCTTTTTTAATAAATCACGAATTTCAACAAGTAAATCGAGTTCCGTAATAACTGGAGCAGGAGGTTCAACTGGTTGAAGTGGTTCGGCTGATTTTTCAAGGTTTTCAAGTTCTTTTCTTCTTTCTTCTGCTCTTTTACGTACACTATTAATAATTTTTAAGATAATAAATAAAACAAGAGCAATTAATAAAAAGTCAATAATCGCTTGTAAGAATTTTCCATAATAAATAGAACTAGAATATAATTCTTGACCAAATTCGTCCAAAGCAGGTGTTCCATCAGCATTTAATACAGGTTCCCCAGCTTTTATAAATAAAGCTTTAAAATCGGCTTTGCCACCTAAAATAATTCCAATTAATGGCATTAAAATGGAGTTTGTTAAAGCGGTAATAATGCTTGTGAAAGCACCACCAATAATCACACCGACAGCCATATCTACGACGTTTCCGCGACTAATAAATTCTTTGAATTCTTTTACGATTCCTTTGTGTTTTGCTTTTTTTTCTTTCTTTTTCATGTTTTCACTCCTTTTCGATAATATTATAACGAATTTTGTCTGATTTATAAAGATGTAGATTCAATTAAAATCATATGATTATCTAAAATAGAATATAGATAAGTATAAACCGGTTTGTTTATCCTTAAAGATTGGATGTATTGTTTGTACAAAGATAATTGTTGAGTATAGGCGACATCTTGAGTATGTTTTAATTTATAATCAATAATATCAATATGATCCTCGTATTCTAAAATCAAATCAATAATCCCATGAACTTGATTGTTATCAATATTGAAAATAAAAGGTAATTCTTTATAAATAGTGGCTTTGTGAATGTCTTTTAATAAAGGTTGACTCAAAAATTGATTTAAGTAAACTTTTTCTTCTGAGTCTACAATATCCCAATTTAAATTTTTAAAATCAAATAATTCAAATACTTTATGAAGTTGAGTTCCTTTATTGGCAAAATTTCTTTCTTCTTTAGTAAATAATTGATTTACTTTTTTGGATGCTTCTTGTTGAATAACTTTTTGATTTAAAGAAGGAAGCCTATGATGATGAATTGAATGAATAATTGGATGCGAAAAAAGAGAAACTTCTTTTGTGTTTAAATATTTGTAATGAATATTTAATGATGAAATATCGATTTTTTTATGATATGTGAAATAAGGTGAAACAAGATCAAGTAAATCTTTAAAAGTTTTACAATTTCTTAATTCTTTGCTATTTTCACTTTCTTTATTCAAAATAATCATATTTTCACGACAGCGGGTTAAAGCAACATAAAATAATCGTATTTTTTCGGATAAAGTTTGATAATCATATTCCTTCTTTGCTAAGATTTTTTTAATAGTATCCCCTATACCTTGATGATAATATGGTGTAAGAATGCCATATTTATTACTAAAAGAAAACTTACTTGTTTTTTCTTCTTCGTTTGGACGAGAGTAATTAAAAATAAAATAGCAAGTTGGAAATTCAAGCCCTTTTGATTTATGAATCGTCATGATTTTGACAGTATTTCCAACAGATGAAGTAGATGGAATTTCAATTTTAATTTTTTCTTTTAAAATCATTTGAAAATAATCAGCCATTTTTAAAGTGGAAATGTCTAAAACAGATAAATTGTCGGCAATTTCACATATTTGTTTAATTTTATTAGAATTTATATCGATATTACCAATATAAATTAAATTTTCATAAAAATTAAATTCTTTTATAATTTCTAAAATAAATTCTTTATTGCTGAGTTGTGGAATTTTTAAAACAAATTGTTTTAATTTTAAAAATAAAGTAGATTGATAATACGTTTTATTGACGATGTGATCATAGGCTTCTTCATCCGTTGCTCGAATTAAAAAACTTCGATGAATACCATAATACGCTTTTAAAAAGGTTGAATCAAATTCTTGATTATATATCTTTGTAATTGCTGTTAAAATATTAAAGACAACATAAAACAAATCTCCTTCAATTAAATTATCATTTTTTAAAATGGTAGTAGGAATTTGATAATAATTTAATAGTTTTTGAATGCGATCGGCTTCTTTTGATTTTTCAAGTAGAATAGCAAAATCTTTAAAAGTGCATGCGCGGACTTTTTTTAAGTTTGAATCATAAATGCATTGTTGATCATTTATTTTTTGAAGAATGTCTTGAACGACATAAAACAATTCAATGTCACTATCTTTGAATTTTTTTTGCTCGTTTTGATAAGTAATATATTCAATGTTATGCTTGGTTTGATAAGTATCATAGGTAGTAAAACCAAATTTCATTTGGTGACCATCTTGATAATTGGTTCCACCTATTTCTTTTTTCATAATAATAGAAAAAATGTGATTAATCGTTTCAATAATTGCTCGATTTGAGCGGAAATTATTTGTTAAATCAATTTTAAATCCATCAATTTGTTGTTGATATTGATTATATTTTTTAATAAAGATTTCAGGGTTAGCATTTCTAAAACGATAAATAGATTGCTTTACATCACCAACCATGTATACATTATGATTTTCAATATAAGAAATAAATGCTTCTTGTAAATCATTGGTATCTTGATATTCATCAATTAAGATTTCATGAAATTGATTTTTTAAGTTTTCTTGAATATCGGGATGATTTTTAACGATATCTAAAGCCATTTTAGCAATATCATTAAATTCGAAAGCTTCATACTTTCTTTTATAAGATATTACTTTTGAATCAAGTGTTTGTAAAATGTTTAAAATAACTTTTTCATACTGGATAGCATCATTTAAAGCAAAGTCAATTTCTTTTTCGTTTGCATAAATACACAAGTCTTTTATTTCTTTTATGATTGAATCAAAATGTTTTTTTTCTTTTTTGATTTCTTCATCTTCGGTAATGATACGAAGAGTTTTAATTGATAATAATGAATCAACTAGCAAATCATAATATTTAGAATCAAATAATTGATAATAAGCATTTATTTCATCTTGTTTTTTGATTAAAGGTAAAAGCACTTCTTCAAAAATCAAAGAAGCTTCATTTAATTTGCTAAATATTAATTCAAAAAAATCTTTTTTATATTGAGCAAGCATTTCATCGCTAAAAAAACAAGACAAATAGTTAGAAAGATAAGTTTGTTTATCTATTATTTGATCAAATTTTTTATAAATGTTTAAAATTGATTGAATAATTTCTGCATCATCTTTAATAGTAAAACGATCAATCATATTTAAAAAAGAAGAATCTTTTGATTCATATAAACTTAAAAAAATTTCACTTAAAAATTGTTTTTCAACGAGGTAAAAAATGGAAGAATCTAAAATGTGAATGTTTTTAGAAAGATTAAATAAATAATGGTATTTTTTAACCATAGAGTAAGCAAAACTATCAAATGTGGTAATATACGCATTTTCAACTTCCGAAATTTTGCTTTTTAAAGCATTATCTTCTTTCATTTTATCAATGATTCGATTTTTCATCTCGGCTGCAGCAGCATTCGTAAAAGTTAAAACAAGTAGTTGGTTAGCAGAAATTCCGTTTTTTAATTTATTAATAATGCGGGTTGTTAAAACAGCTGTTTTTCCACTTCCTGCTCCAGCACTGACGATAATATTTGAATTTTCAGTTTCGATTGCAGCTAATTGTTCTTTTGTCCATAAAACCTTACTCATCTTCATCACCATCCTTTGTTGTGATGTAGAAATAATTATTTGCTTTTACATAACAAATGTTTTTATATTCACAAAAACCACAACTTATATTGTTGTTATTTAAAATTTTTGGCTGAATCTTAAAATCAGCCATTAAAATTGCATCGATGGCTTCTTTTATCTTTATTTCCACTTTACTTGTAATTTCATCCATTTCATCTTGATTTAAAACTTTGCTTGTTTTCGTAAAAGATTGATCTTTTTTTGTTTTTAAACTTTTAATCATAACTGAATTTTCATAGGTATCATCAAATTTAGATAAAATGTCTTTGTCAGCAAGGGAATAACCTTGAAGTTTTAAATTGTTTTGTTTAAATTCAATTGGGTCTTGTCCTACCTTATTGATTTCTTGAAGAATTTTTTGAAGATAAAAACCTACTACAATTACATTCTTAAATAAATTAGCGTTTCGAATTAAATATAAATAAATAGGAAGTTGCATGGATAATCCATACTCGAGTTGATTTAAATCAAAATGAGGGTTTCCTGTTTTATAATCAATTAAAACCACATAGTGTGTGTCATTTTCTTCAAAACACATGATTTTGTCGATAAAACCTTTTACTTTTAATTTTAAGTTTGGCGTTTCATTTACGACTAATTTAGTTTCACAAAGAATATTTTTTAATTGAGTGTGTTGTAACATATCATGATTATATTGAAGAAGAAATTGTAATTCTTTTTTTAATTTTTGCAAATAAAATTGTTCTTTTGCATTTAATATTTTTTTGTTATCAAAATAATGGTCATAGATTTCATCAAAGTCATAAGGCTCTTTTAAGGATAAAATATAATGAAATAATAAACCGATATCTAAATAAAAAGCATCTACATTTTCATTTAAATGTAAAATATTAGAAAGATAATAATGAAAAGGGCATTGGTAAAAGATATCTAAAGAAGAATAACTAATTTGTAAGTCATCTTTTTTAATTTTATCTTGAATTTTAATCGAATTAATCGTTAAATATTGATTTTTATATTGATAATAAGGAATAGCATAATTTTCTTGCAATACAGTATAATTTTCACTATTGATGTTTCCATTATCTAGTTCTTTAGCCAGATTTAATTTATCCATTAATTCACTATAAGATTCTTTTACATTTTTTTGAATTTTTTCGACTTTAAAATTCAATTCCGATATTAAAGGCGATAAATAGGTGAGTGAACTTCCTGCTTTCAAGTGATAAGACATAAACAAATGAGCATGAGAATAAATAAATTGAATTAAATGTTCTTTTTTAATTTGGTTGTAATTTGTACTTAATGTTATGTTTAATTGCTCTTTTTCCACATCGCTTAAAAAATCTTCATCTTTTTTTAATTCTGGTATAATTCCTTGATTGAATCCAATTAAAAACACATAATCATCAGAGTCAATGAGTTGATCTGGACAAATAAAATCAATCGTTTCATAATCTATTTTTTGACTACTATGATGTGTTTTAAAATAGTACGAAATTATGTCGACAAAATCAGTGATTAGACAATCACAAAATAAATTGCATATCGAATATAAAGATAAATAATAAGATGCATAAAGACCTTCATCATATTTTTTTTTATGAAGAATGAGTGCTTCTTGAATTGAAGAAGATAAACGTATGTGCTCTAAAAAAGTTTTATAGAAGGGAATATCCATAAAAAGAGGTTGTTGTACTTTCTGTAATGGTAATTGATATATTTCAAAGATTTTATTGCAGGTAAAAATTAAATCGTTATTTAAACAAATTAATTTTATTTTAGAAAGAGGGATTTGTTTTTCAATTAGTGTAGCAATTTGATGCGCAACATAGTCGATTTCTTCTTCTTCGTTTTCAAACTCGTATACGATTTTATTTTCTAGATTTTGATTATTTAAATTTGGAATAAAGATACAAGATTGTTGAATAAAAGAACATAAAACTTTAATCTCTTGTTTAACAAGTTCGCAGTGATAAGCATATATTTTTTTATCTTTGAAAAAATAATGTTGAATAGAAGATGGTTGAAAATAACGAGTATATAAATTTTGTAAAAAAGAAAGTTTAGAAGAAAATTTATATTCTTTTTTTAAATCTATATAATGCAAATTTTTTACGTATATATCGGCAATTTCCATTTTTATATTTTCATCTTTAGATATTCTTAATAAATCTTTTTCATCATAAGTAAAAGTAATGAGTTCTTTAAATTCTTCAAAGGTAAGAATTTTAAATGTGGGTAATAATTTTTGTTTTTTGAGCATATTTAAAAAGTATTCACGATCATAAGATGGAATAATCAAAATACTTTTTTCGTCTAAATCATGCCCAAATAAATTCATTTATATCATCCTAAAATTATTTAAAATAATGTGTATCTAAAATACTTACTCTTTTTAAGAATTGATTTTTTAAATAAGTGTAATGTTCATCTAAAGAATTTAAAGCCATATAATCTTCATGATAATGCGTTTCAATCCATAGATCAGGATTATTTAAATAAGATAAAGGCCATCTTTCTAAATTTGCTTCTTGAGCTTTTTGAAGATCTATTTTTAATTGATCCATATTAGTTAAAACATTTTCAATGATTGGCTTAATTTCTTTGTATCTAATTTTAACTTTATTTAAAAATGTAGAATCTTTAAATAAAGAGCGGTACCAATGGTCTGCATTACGAACCCATAAATCGGTGGTGTTATAATATTCATAAACTTCGCCACCAACAACTCCTAAACAAATATCAAAATCCCAAACAGGTCCCATATTTAGTTTTCCATTGGCATATTTAACATAGAATTGACTTGTAGAACCGATATCTACATTTTTAAAAGCTTCTTGAACGAGATAATAATCGATAAAAGAATCAACATCAATATAATCTTCATAATTTGTTAAGGAAGTAATTGCTCTATCGGTTTCAATAATATAATTTTTAATATATTCATTTTCTTGTGGAGTAGGTGGTTCAGGGAATTTGTATTCAAAAATAAATTTGCGATCTAAATCAGTTACGAAATATTCTTCATCTTCAATTAAACCTTCTCCGATTGCTCTTTCGTTTAATTCAAGCATATAACTTGGCATATTATTTTCATCACGATCGTCTTCTATATCAACGCGGCCTTCACCTGTTTGCATTTGTTCGCATAAAAGATAAAGTCCCATAAAATCATTATTAAAACGAACTTCAACAAAAATAGAAGAAGGTTGGAAACCTAAATTGTCCATTTCTCTAGCCATAGTATAAGCTAAATAATTTCGAATATTTGATTTATCAAAGAAGTTTGCTAATAAAACCCAACTTTTGGCTTTTTTCAATCCAAATAAAGATTGTTTTTTATCAAATTTAATGCGGAATGGTTTTTTAAGTGCTGGCATAGTAGAATTACCACGCAAACGAATTCCCATTGGTGCATTTAATAAATCAATCGCATAATTTTTATCTTCAAAGTTAATTAAAGATAAAGTTCCTTTAACATATTCTTCTTTACCTTCTGGAAATTCATTGTTTTCGGTATGAATATCAATAACAGGTAGATCGTGATAGTTATTGTGGTGTGAAGTGCAATAATAAGAATAGGTAAATTTGGTGCGATCTACATTTACTTGTATTTCATGAACTCCACTTGTTTTAGCCACATTTTCTCGTAATGATAAAGTATAATTTTGTAAAATTAAATGTTCAGCACCTTCTTTAATTGTCCAATTTAAACGATTACCAGTTGCAGGAAATTTTCTTGGTAAATTGATGGTTTCAGTAATCGTTTCAGGTATGATGGATTGTTCTTCAAACCATTTTTGATATTCCTCATAAATGGTAGAACTATTACTTGAAGAGGTTGAAGTAGGATTGTCGGTTTTTGCTTTTTGATTACAACTACTCAACAATGTAACTAGAATTAAACTAAAAATGATTTTTATTTTTTTCATTGTTTTTCTCCTTTAAAAATCTTCTTCTGTTAAAATATGAATGTTATGTTCTTTCAAAAGATGGGCGAATATACCATATCCTTCAATCACAGTTTGGTTAAATTCACCATTATAAATTTTTCCACATCCACAGCTAGGACTTTTTTGCTTTAATATCGCAAAGTCTATTTGGTGATCAATAGCGACTTGTAAAGCTTTATTAGCTCCTAATAAAAAATTGTTAGTCACATCTTCATTTTTTTCATTATAAACAAATGATTGTTGATTAATTTTTTTTATTTCGCTTTTTAAACGTGGAATACTTAATCCTCCCATTACTTCTGGACAAACCAAGAAAACTTCCTTGTCTTGTAAAAAATCAATAATTGCTGAATTTTTGTTGTTTTTACCATTGTATTTACAATTTTTGCCCACTAAACAAGCACTTACGAGGACCTTTTGTTTTGACATAACAATCACCAAGAAAAGTATAACATACTTTTCATTTTTTTAACATTTAATAATTAAAAACGTTATGGATTTCCATAACGTTAAGATAAACTTTAATAATTATTTTTCTAAATGATCATTACCATTTGCACTTCATCAAGAAGAATGTAGTACATTTCGTCATTTACAATTGATTTTTTTGCAAAATTGTATAATTCTTCAGGGTTTCTATATTTTTTGTTGGCTATATCATCAAGATTCATTTCTATTATATGGTCCAGCTTAACACCAGAAGATATTAAATGGTCTTTAAATAAAAGATATGATTTGCCACAGCGCCGAATACCAGTTATTACTTTTTAATTTAAATTTATGCATAAATATGCATTTTTATAAAATGAAAAATTTAATATACACAATAAACTTTTGACAGAAAAAAGCTTTACATCTATGTTGAAAATTAGAATCCCATTAAGATAAAATTTTGATTAATGGTTGAATAATATAATTCATATCTTTAGAACCAGTTAAAAGGATGACTGTGTTTTCGTATTGATTTTGAAAAACTTCATCATTCAATAAATGAATATTTGGGTAATTTAAAAATTGGTTTAAAATATTTTCTTCTTCTGAATTTTCTTTCATATTGATAAAAGGGATGATATAGACTTTTGGAATGTTTTTAAATATTTCAATATATTGCTCAAAAAAGAACGCGATTCGGCTATATCGATCAGGATGAAAGATGAGATTAAGAATTTTATGAGGGTATTTTTGTTTAATGGATAAGATAGTGTTTTTAATTTCGCTTGGATGATGACCATAATCGTCGATAAGAACATTGTTTTTTAGTTCTTTGATATTAAATCTTCGATGAGCAGGAGTGAAATGACTTAAAGCAAAAATAGTTTCTTTTAAATCTTCTTTTAATATTAAATTAAGTGCAATAGTAGCTAAAGCGTCATAAAAAAGATGCTTTCCAAAAAGGGGTAAATGCAAATGATTATACCATTGATGATGAAATCTAATATCAAAGGTCACGCCGTGTTCATCAAAAAAAACGTTTTTGGCTTGAACGTCACTATCTTTTTCAATTCCATAAGTAAAATAAGGGACTTTTAACTCATTCCTTAATGTAGATGTTTGAGAATCATCCTGATTGATTAAAATGAAATCTTTGCTTTGATTTAAAAAAGCGAGAAAACTTTGATTGTATTGTTTTTGATTTTTGAAATAATCGACATGATCAAAATCAATATTTGTTAATACAATTATATCCGGACGATAATTTAAAAAGTTATCCTCATATTCACAAGCTTCAAATATAAAGTATTGAGAATCAATTGTTCCTTTGCCTTCGCCATCTCCAATAAGATAAGAGCAAGAATGAAAAGAATTAAGAGTAGTTTGAATCATATGAGAAGTGGTTGTTTTTCCATGTGTTCCACATATGGCAATGGATTGATAATGAGAGGCAAAATAAGATAACATTTCTTGATAAGTTAAAACAATTTTGTTTTCTTTTTTTAATTGTTCTAGAAGAGATTGCTTCCAAAATGTGTTTCCTAAAATAATATAATCATATTCTTGATAATTCATGTTATAAATATCTTCGAATTCTATTCCTTTTTTGATAAGTTTTTCTTGTGTGAAAATATAGCGAGTTACATCACAACCTTTAACTTTAAATCCTAAATCGCTTAAAAGACAAGCCATAGCTGAAAGCCCTGTTCCTTTAATTCCAATAATATAAAATTTCATAAAAATCACCACTTCATTATATGCAAGTTACGATGGTAATATTTTATAAAGATTTTATATTTAAAATACTTCTCTTGAAAAATGATTTTTTCTTTCATTATGCGTTTTTATTCAAATATTAAACGATAATAGAACTTCTAAAAATGAGACTTTAATGTTTCATGCTATAATTGTTTTAACTTTAAAGAGTGATTAGAAATTATCATTTCAATATTCAAGTGATAAGAAGATTGTTCTAATAAAGTTTATAAGCAAAATAATTTAAAATGTGCTTTTCAGTATATCTAATTTAGTTTATAATGGGGTATGCATTTAATCGGTCGTTAAATGAGAAGGAGTGAGAGAAATGAAGACAACATTTAAAAAAGATAAAATTATTCAAAATATAGCTTTAAGTGCAATGCTTGTCGTGTTATATGTTATTATTAACCGCTTCATTGCTATTAATATAGCAGCTTTTGGTTCGCCAACGTTTATACGCATTACGGTCTCAACGATTGTTTTAATTATAGCAGGGGTAGTAATGGGACCAATTTATGGAATGCTTGTCGGTGTTGTTAGTGATATTGTTGCCGCTTTGATATTTCCTATCGGAGCCTTTTTCCCTGGGTATACATTGACATATGCGATGGCGGCTTTTATACCTGGATTCGTTTTTTATTTAGCTAAAAAATTTCATATCCGCGATTCTGTATTCTTTATTTTAAACGTGAGTATTGAGTCTGTTTTACACATTGGTGCTATGATTTATTTATTAATAAAAAAATCGATTCCTACCTCTTCTAAAACAGAATTTGTGTTGTCTACTCCTTTATTAATCGTTGCTGTTATTTTTCTTATTTTATCTTTTGTTACGATTACGTGGGTAGGATATAAACAATTAACTAGCAAAAAAAATAAATCTTTTTATAGCGTTTCAAAAGTATGGTTTTCTTATTTAATAATTGAAATTGTTTGTTA
>CAJJXN010000022.1 GCA_905197115.1 uncultured Bacillota bacterium
TCAGCGAGCTGAACACAGAGTATGCGATGCTTCTGGAACGAAAGAAAAGCTCCTATCTTCTGATGGGCAGCGAGCCAAGCAAAGAGGAAGTCAAAAATGATCTTCTTAGTATTATTTCGGAGCTGTCTACGATTGCGAAAAAAATCTAAAAAAATCGATTCAAAACTATTTCCAAAAATTTAATAAATAACGTTAGGGGATTTCTATCTTTCATGTTATAATGAGTGGCAACGAGGTGATGCTATGAAAGACATTTTAATCCAACAAGCCATTTTAAGAGAATGGGAAAGAGAACAAACACACATTGAATTAATCGCTTCTGAAAACTTTGTTTCAAAAGATATTTTAGAAGCAGCTGGAAGTATCTTAACAAATAAATATGCAGAAGGTTACCCAAACAAAAGATATTATGGAGGATGCCAATATATTGACGAAGTTGAAACATTAGCCATTGAACGGGCAAAACAATTATTCCACGCCGAACATGCAAACGTTCAACCACATTCCGGTTCACAAGCAAATATGGGCGTTTATATCGCTATTTTAGAACCAAATGATACGGTTTTAGGTATGTCTTTAGATGCCGGTGGGCATTTAACCCACGGACATAAGTTGAATTTTTCTGGTATGAATTATCATTTTGTTAGCTATGGAGTAGACAAAGAAACAGAAGAAATCGACTATGATGAATTAGAACAATTAGCTATTTTACATCATCCAAAACTTATTGTATCAGGAGCTTCTGCTTATTCAAAAATAATTGATTTTAAAAGAATTCGTGAAATTTGTGATAAAGTAGGCGCTTATATGATGGTAGATATGGCACATATTGCTGGGCTCGTTGCTACGGGTCTTCATCCATCCCCTGTTCCTTATGCAGATTTTGTTACTTCAACTACCCATAAAACACTTAGAGGACCTCGTGGTGGTTTGATTTTATGCAAAGAAAAATATAAAGATTTACTCGACAAAAGAGTATTTCCAGGTGTTCAAGGTGGTCCATTAGAACACATTATCGCAGCGAAAGCAATTTGTTTTTATGAAGCTTTACAACCGGAATTTAAAGACTATATACAACAAGTTTTAAAAAATATGCAAGTTCTCATTCAAGTTTTAAAAGACGAAGGTTTTCGAATTGTTGCAAATGGTTCAGATAACCATCTTTGCTTAGTTGATGTAAAATCATCCTGCAATTTAACAGGAAAAGAAGCTGAAACTTTATTAGATAAAGTAAATATTACGGTTAACAAAAATACAATTCCATTTGATAGTGAACGTCCTGCATTTGGTTCTGGTATTCGTTTAGGAACAGCAGCGATGACAACAAGAGGTTTTAAAGAAAAAGAATTTGAAAAAGTCGGGCATTTAATGGCTCAAGTTTTAAAAAATGCTAACAACGAAGAAGTTTTAAACAAAACAAAAGAAGAAGTTCTCCTTCTTCTTCAAAATTTCCCTTATATTGTATAAATTAGATGCATTTGTTTGAAACAAATGCATTTTTTTGTTCATCATAAACATATTGTATTTCTTTTAATTTTGAAATGATTTGTTCTTTTGAAACATCTAAATCTTCACACAAATCATCTAAATTTGAATAATTATCTCTTAATTTTGTATTGATAATGCTTAGCAATAAATAAGGATCATTCATGGGAAGCATTTTGAATTTCCACCTTTCTTAAATCTTCTTTAAAATGACGATAAATCCATATAAAAATCAAATAAATATAAGGCATTCCAAGATTCGTTTCAATTAAACTATTGATAGCAATCGTTGTAAAAGAGTTTTGGTTTAAAGGACGTATCCCATTTATTAATAATGCAAACTCCCAACTAAATTGTACGCTAATGCCAATCAAATTCAATTTTAATAAAGCTATTTTTTCTTTTTTTGTAAACAAGTTATATAAAATAAAACCACCATACCCAATTAATAATATAATTGCCATATAGGTATGATATTGATTTGTCGTACGATAAGTTTGAATGTTGTTTCCACCACCTAAAGCCGTCACACTTGGTATCATCAGCCACCAACCAATAATCAATAGCAACCACATTTTTAAATCTTTATCTTTTTTCAAACAAAGCCATATAAAAGCAAAATTCGTAATCCCATAAGACATTGACATCCAAAATAAAATAAGTGCTGTTTTTAAATTGCCTTGTAATTCTCCATTAATATAAATTTCGCGTGAATGAGATATCAAATAAAAATATCCATAATCTACAATAAAATATAAAACGCCTCCAAACAAAGCCCATAAAGTGGTTATATATTTTTTCTTAGCAATAAGCAGACCTATTAGTACAAGAATAAAAATAGAATCTAAAATTATGTATAATAAATTAAAGTTTCTTGTCGGTGTAATTTCTGAAAATAACATATTTTCCCCTCTTTTCTCATTCACTATACCATTTTTAACAAAATTCAACAATTCACTTTTCAATAATTTGTCATTTTTTTAAAAAAATGATAAAATGCTACTATCTTAATTAATAGGAGGCATTTATGAAAAAAATTTTTCGATATTTCTTATGTTTGATTGCTCTTACATTAACAAGTTGTCAGGATAATTCGAGTCAACATTTTTCTACAAGCGATCAACAGCAACAAGATCCATATACAAGCATCAAAGAAATAATAGACTTAGGCGAAGGATTTTATCAAACAAAAGGTGTTATTACCAAAAAACAAATAGGAACTAGTAGCCTTCGTTTATGGATTCAAAATACTTATCAAAATCAAGATGAAGCAATTTTATTAAATCGTGTTTTTCCTGAATATAACACTTTAAATGTGGGAGATAGTATATCTGTCAATGGTTATTATCAACTTTATCAATCTATACCTACAATATTTAGTCCTTCTATCGAAAAAATTGAAGATTTAACGAAAAATACACGTCCCGTTGAATTAAGCAATTATGCATGGAATCAATTAGATATATACGATATTAATCGTTTGGTAGCTGTTAAAGATTTATCTTTTACTTTCATAGATAAAGATATTAAAACTGTAGATGAAATGATTCAAGCAACTGCTACTTATAATAATCTAACTCTTTCAATTAATATTGATTGCTATAATCTTAATCAAACCAATCATGTAGCCCAAATTCTTAGAAATACGATGGAAAATCATTTAAAAGTCGATGTAATTGGGGTTGTTAGTGTCACAGCTGATCAAAAATATTGTTTAAATATCTTAGATGAAGAAGATATCACTATTAATTATCAAACAAATCCTCAATCTCGAAAAATCAATTTATATGGAATTAATGATTTTCATGGTGCAGTTATTGAAAATGGCTATGAAGCAGGAATTGTGAAAGTTGGCAGTTATTTAAAAGAAAAAAAATCAAATGGAAACACACTTTTAATTAATTCTGGTGATTTTTGGCAAGGTGCCATTGAATCAAATTATAATCGTGGTAATTTGTTAACCGATTGTATGAACCAAATTGAATTTGATTGCTTTACTTTAGGAAATCATGAATTTGATTGGGGAAACACTTATATTCAACAAAATCGCGAAAGAAAAAGTAAAATAAATTATCAAACACCTTTTTTAGCAGCTAACATTTATCAATATGATATCTCTTCTAAAACCGAAGGTGAATATGCAAATCTTGGAGAAAAATATACAATTAGAACATTAGAAAATGGTTTAAAAGTCGGAATTATTGGCGTAATTGGTAAAGATCAAATCACTTCTATTACATCTAGTCATGTGGACAATTTAATATTTAAAGATCCTACTCCAATAATTAAAGATTTATCTGATGAATTGAAAACACAAAAAGAAGTAGACGTAGTCATTTTAAGTTGTCATACAGACCAAAGAAGTATCACTCAAAGTAATTTTGAAGGCAGTGATTCTTCCGGAATTACTTTAAAAAGTCCTGTTTCAAACGAGAAATATGTGGATGCTGTCTTTTGCGCTCATACCCATCAAAATGAAGTAGATTATATTAATGGTGTTCCTTTTGTGCAAACAAATGGTTCAGGTAAAGCGATTGCAAACATTGAATTAGAAGTCAATACCAATGGTAGTATTTCTTGTAATAATTATGCTTATCAATATACTTCTTCAATTAATACTTTCACAAAAGATAAAGAATTAGAAGAAATCGTGAATCAATATAAATCGATATCGGATAATGTAGGAAGTGAAGTTTTAACATCCATATCTAATGATTTAGATCGTTATTCTACTTTAACAAACTTAGTTACCACTGCGATGGCTGATTATGCAACAAAAAATAAAATTCAAATTGATTATGCCATTGCAAATTCAGGTAGAGCCGATTTAAATTATGGACAAGTTACTTATGCAAATTTATACAAAGCCTTGCCATTTGATAATGAAATCTATATTATCCAAACATCAGGATCAGCTATCAAAAATGAACTAAGATATAGTTCAAATGCAATGTATCGCTTTAATTCAAAAGCGATTGTGGATTCACAAATTTATACGATTGCTGTTTTAGATTATTTAGCTTTGCATCGTAATGTTAATCGAGAATATGATTATTTCCCAGGAATGAAAATTATAGATAAATACACAAAATCAGGCTATGATATTTATCATTACCGTGATTTGACCGCTGATTTTATGCGAGAATTTAAAAATAAAACAATGGATGTCGAACAATTTTCAAATTCAAATAATCGTCATAACAAAAATTTATTAACTCAAAATGTTAATTTTGCTTAAATTATAAATCCAGCAACTAGCATGATTGCTGGATTTTTATTATAATAATAAAAGAGAGGGAATAATCATGTATGAACAATATAATCAACAGTTATTAACTTTACTAAGTTATTATTTAAATGAAATTCCCGATGCAATTACGCCTTCTCAAATAAAAAAAGTAAAGGCGTGTGGTGTAAGTGAGTTACATGCTTATCAACTTCTTTTAATCAATTATTTGAATTTAGATAACCAAGAAATAATTGATTTATATTTTAATAAAATGCTTCATTCTTTGAAAAAAGAAGATTATGCAAATAATGATTATTATAAAAACATTCGTTTTACTCCACAAAAAATGAATAATTGGGAAATTAAATATAGCAAATATAAACCTTATGAATTGTTTGTCATGGATGACTTTAGTTATGAAGGAAAACAAGTAATCCCTCAGCTTGGATTTTTTAATGAACCTTTCTTTTATCCTGCCATTTATCAAAACAAACGTTTGTGGATGTCGATTACTCCAAATGAGATAAATACGATAAAAAAGCCAATAGAAGATGCAATAGGGAATGTATTAACTTTTGGTTTAGGTCTTGGATACTATGCTTATATGTGTGCGAACAAAGAAAATGTTTCTTCCATAACGATTATAGAAAAAGATGAAGATGTAATTTCTTTATTTCAATCGCTTATTTTACCTCAATTTAAATATCCTCAAAAAATTAAAATTATTCAAATGGACGCTTATGATTTTTTAAAAAATGAAGTCATGAAAAACCACTTTGATTATATCTTTGTTGATATTTATCATGATGCTTTGGATGGCAAAGAAACTTATTTAAAATTTGAAGAATATAAAAAAGTGTATTCTCTTCCTAAAATCCATTATTGGATTGAAAATACAATTCAGTATTATTTATAATTTAACTTCAATACCCTAGTTTATAATATAGTATTCATATACTAAAAATGGTATAATTAAATAGTAGGATGAATTTTTAATATATTAAAAACACGTCCTTTCATTGCCCCTGTAGCTCAGTTGGACAAGAGCGCAAATCTCCTAAATTTGTTTGACCCTAAAGGTCAGTGTCGCAGGTTCGAATCCTGTCAGGGGCGCCAAATCGTTGTAATCGGAATCAAAAATCGATTTTAATCAACAATTCATTCAGATTATGTGTTTATTATAAGATGTTCAATGAAAACTATTTGTTTTTTAACTAGTTTTTGTTAAAATGACAATGTTACATATTTTAACATAGCTAATAGGAATGTTTTAATAAAAATGTATAGGATAAAAAAGGGAGTTGAAAATTATGGTTGAATTTAGATCTAAATTAGACAGCAGTACAAGTCACGAACTTAATAATAATAGGCTCAAAAAGATATTGTGGCTGTATTTCTTTTTTATGGTTTTGTTTATCTCGTTTGGTGCAATCTTAATATTAACAAAAAAGAACAATTCAGACTTCCGCGCAGGTGTCGGACTAATCGTTTTCGGCGTGGTAATTGGTCTGCTTTGTTTAGGTTATTGGCTTACTCTCTTTTCGCGCAAAGGAATTGTTAAATCAGCAAAATATATTAGCAATAATACAGAAGAAGTATATACATTTGACGAAGAGTACATAACAATCACGCAAACGCAAAGTGATGTTTTCATGTCCACACTCAAAGCAAAGTATTCGTTTATCTATAAAGCAAGCGAGAACAATAACTATTTTTACATATACATTTCTAAAATACAAAGTTATATTATAGACAAATCTTCAATAACACAAGGAACTTTGGAAGAAGTAACCATGCTTTTAAAAACTAATCTTGGCGATAAGTTCAAAAGTAAATAAACTGTCCTCACAAATATAGTTTCTTAAGTGTAATTTACTACATAAAGCAATTAAGTTCGTTTAACAAAGCTTAGAGGAATTTTTCCCTAATAAGGACAAGAAAGTCAAGCAAGTTGGCTCTTTCTTCTATAAAAAAATATTGTTGAGAAATTTAGTTTTATTCGTTTTTGTAAAGCAAATTAAACTAAAATTTCAATTCATTTTAAACAATTTATAACAAAATAATTCAAAGCCTACAAATCAAGTCTTACATGATTTATCGTGTAAAAACAAACAAAAAAAATAGTTCTAATCCTTAAAACAATTTATTTTCATTTTACTTTGCAATAATAAAGTAATTTAAATTACTATTTTAATAAATAATTAAAAGGAGAACATATGGAAAAAGCGAATAAACCATTTATCATTAAAGAAAACAATATAGAATTCACTCTTTTAAATAAAAATAATACAATCTTTCTTTTAGAAATAAATAAAAATTGGATTCATGAAACTGTAGTCATTCCAAACGAAGTTCAAGTTATTGCAAGTCTAGCCTTTCAAAACTCTTGGGTTGAAAAAATAATCATAAATAATAATTTAAATATCATTGAAGAAGATGCCTTTAAAGATTGTACAAAACTGCAAAAAATATATATTCCTAGCAATGTAAAAACAATCGAAAAAAATGCTTTTGAAGGTTGTAAAAAATTGAGTATTTATTTTGAGAAAGAACCATTAAAAGAGTGGATGGATGAACCAGATAAAATAATGGAAGAATGGGTAGAAGTGCCTGATGGTTGGATTGATTATCATCACCATAAAATGGGCACACATCAAGAAAAAGTTACAAGAATTATACACAATAGTTATAACCCAGAAAAATGTCCTATTTACACAAATATATCTTTAGAAAATTTCAAAAAAATAATAACAAAACAAGATAATTAAATGGGAGGGATAATCATGCCATGTAAAAAAATAGCAAATCAATCAAATAATCATGATCAACTATATAATTTAGATGAAATTCTAAGTAAAATTTTATTATCCAATAATGTCTTCCAATTATTTACAAAAGAATATAAGCATAATAAAAATTTCAAAAACATGATTGATGAATATATCCCCGAAGTAGCACATTGTTATAATCAAACACAAAGAGGAAAATGGCACATTTATAATGTAATGGATCACATATTGCATTCAATAGATGAAATAAACATTTTAACAAGTACCTTGTCTAGTCAAGAAAGAAAAATGTTAGCATTTGTGATGTTTTTTCATGATCTTGGTAAACCAAGTTACCATCAAATCATTGAAAAAAACAACGAAAAATATGATAGTTTTAAAGATCATAATCTAGGCAGTGAAAAAATAGCAAAAAAAATTTTACCCCATTTATTATTTAATGAAAATGAACAAAAAATAATACTAACTCTCGTACGAGAACATGATATATTTATAAAATTTTCTAATAATCCTATAAATGACTGGCAATTAAAACCTACTAAAGAAAACTTAAAAAATATAATATCTAATTTCAATCAAATTGGAGATGGCAAAAAAATCTTTCAATATTTAATTTTAATAGGGACTGCTGATAACAAAGCACAAAACCCAAAAATGACTAAAGATTCTCTTGAAATGATACATAATATACAACAAAAGTTAAAAGATATTTAAAAATCAATAAAAAAAGTTTTTTTTAAATAACTACTTATAGGAGGAAAGGTTAATGACTTTTAATGAACTCAAAGAAATTTTAGATAAATATCCCTTTTTAGTTGAAAAAGATTATATTTACATTGATTTAAGAATATTTCCAACAATAAAAAATGGCTGTTTTTTAGGGAAAAAACTTTTCGGAAACTATATTGTTCAGTATAATTATGAGTATGAGCATATTCATAATGAATATGTATGGGGTCGAGCAAAAAATAGAAAAGAATTTAAAGATATAAATTTAGCTGCTGATTATTTATGGGAACTATTTGGTGGTGAAAATAAATTAAATGAACTAATCAAAAAGTATAATTAACTTAAAATTTTTTGATATAAATTAAATAACTTATTTTTTATATTTAACATTTTTATCATTCAATTCTACAAATAGTAGACTTTTTTTCCTTTTACAAGGCTACATTTTTATAGACTAATCATTATAATAAAATTATAAACACTTAGGAGGAATCTATATGGAAGAAAAAGTAGAATTCATGAAAGATGTCATTTATCAAAATAGAAAAAAGAAAAATTTAACTCAGGAACAATTAGCTGAACAATTAAATGTTTCTAACAAAACCATAAGCAAATGGGAAAGAGGAGCAGGCTATCCAGACATACAAATCATTCCCAACTTAGCCAAAATATTAGATATATCCATTCAATCTTTATTTAACGTAGAAGATTTAAAACCCACATCTATCGAAAAATATAACCATAGTTTATTAACCATATTTAAACAACGTATGATTTTATCTTTTATTTTGTTTATTTTCTCACCGATTTTATATTTAATCAGTGCTTTTTTCCTAGAATCAAAAAAATTAACCCTTATTTCAATAATTTTAGGGATAATTATGATAATGTTTTCCATCCTCAATGCGGTAATGGTTTCAATAAAAAACTATGATTCAATCTGCAATCATTATAAAAATAAAAAGTACATACTTGTTTTTAAAAATTATTTATTAATTTATATTTTATTCATTTTTATTCCTCTTTTATTTTTTACACTTATATTTGAATCAAAATTTATATCTATCAGCATGATAATTTTCATCTATTTATTATTTTTAATATTCCCTTGGCTAATTTTTAAATCATTAAATTTAGATATTCATAAGAAAGAAAATATTATATTTTTAATTATTTCTAGTTTATTATTTTTGATAAGCTTATTTTTAATGGGATGTTTATCAATTGTCCCTTATATTTTCGTAAGTGTGCTAGCTCAATTAATAAATTATATTGCATTGTTTATTAATAAATAGATTTAATTTAGTCCTATTATAAAGAAAAGAATAGTTAAAATATATACCAATAACAAAAATAATTTTAATATAATTCTTTTTTGCAAACTCCAATATTCCATTTTACAAAATAAAAAATACTGTACAATAATAAAATAAAAGAAAAAAGGAAAACAATTACAAGCAAAAATTAAAGTTATCATATTAACTACACTGAGTAAAATATCCCATGGATTTCTTTTTTTAGCTAAAGTGAAGGTTTGTTGATTATTTTTTATTTGGTATACTAAATTAGTCACATTGGAACTAAATAACCCTAATTTTCGATAATTTCCATTAATATAGAATGTATGAATCACTCCCTCTTTTTTATTGATATCTAAGACTCCATTTGCTGAAGTAGATATTTTCTCATTATGAATATCATAAAATTTTTTATCAAAAATGATTGATCAAAAATCACTTCACTATCATCTTCATAAATTATTTTAATTTCACTAACATTATAATTAATTTTTTTGATTAAAATATTTTGGTAGATTGTATTTTTATCATTCTTTTTTTCTTGCTTCTCATTATTTAAATAACTTTTTTCGATTGCAAATTTGCGATAATATAAATTCATCCATAACTTTGAAGTAAATTTAGGATATACACATAACGCTATCAAGACATAAAATAAATATAAAATAATCACTGGCACATTAAAAAGCTCATTTAACAAAAAATTTCTTTTATTAATAAAAATATCGACAAGCGAAATAATTGCAATTATAAAAAGAAAAGTGGTGATAATAAAATCATTCTTTTGAATTCTTTGATTTTGAATGATGTAGTCTTCATACTTATTTTTATTAAAATATTTAAGAATGGGGATTATAAAAAATCCTATTAAATACGTATATGTAAAAATATTAATTAATAGGGCATTATTAGAAACTATGAATAAAATCGTTGGAAATAAACATGTATACATAAAAAACATCATTTTCATTCCCCTTTTTAATTGTAACATAGTTTTAATAAACAATAATTAAATATCTTAAGAAAATTGTTAAAATAATAAAAAGTGATTTCTTAAACGAAACCACCTTTATTTTTAGTTTTATTTAAAAGACATTCTAAGCATCTAGTAAACTTAACCTCAGGGGAAATTTAATCCTCAAAAATAGAATTTATTTTATAAGGAGAAATTTAGATGTTTTCTTTGTTTTCAACGACTTCTTCTTTTGCTTTTTTTTGTTTTGCTTTTTTTTCTTTTCCTGGCAAACATAAATTCAAAAGAATACCAGCAATTGCAGCCACTGCCATTCCTGAGAATTCAACACTTCCAATTTTAAGTACTGCTGCGCCTAAACCAATTACTAATATAACGGAAATAATGATTAAATTTCTTGTTTTTGTTATATCAATTTTCTCATCAATTAATATTCTTAACCCATTTGAAGCAATAAATCCATAAAGAATTAAACATACACCTCCCATAATACAAGCAGGAATGGAAGCAATTAAAGTTGTAACAATATTGCAACATGATAACAAAATAGCGATAATAGCAGCACCACCCGTTACCCATACAGAACCAACTTTAGTCATGCCGACAACAGATGTATTTTCACCATAAGATGTATTAGCTGGACCTCCAATTAAAGCCGCAAAAGCGGTTGCCACACCATCACCAAGTAAAGTACGATGTAAGCCTGGATCACTAATGTAATCTTCACCTGTAATCTTTCCTAATACTTTATGATCTCCAATATGTTCACACATTGTAACAAAAGCAAGTGGTAAAACAGATAAAGCTGCGCTAAAATTAATTTTTGCCATGGAAATGCCTGCACCTAATTCAGCATTTTTCCATCCTAAGAATTGAAATGTTGGTAGTTTAAACCATTGTGCTGGATGTTTTAATACTTCTACGACTGGTTGGAAATCAACAACTGTTCCAAAACCTTTGTGAGGAATAAATCCAATTAAAACAGCAAATACATATCCAGCTAAAATTCCAATTAAAAATGGAATTATTTTTAACATTCCCTTCCCTTTTATCGCAATTATGGCGATAACAACCATTGTAAATAAAGCAACAATTAAAGCTCGCCAATCATAGTTTGCTACATTTCCATCAAAGAAACCGGCATTACCTACTGCTATGCCTGCAAGTCCAAGACCAATTACTATAATGGTTGGACCAACAACAATAGGTGGCAATAATTTATTTAACCATTTTACACCCACAAATTTAATAATAATTGATACAACAATATAAACGAGTCCTGCAATGAATAAACCAGTTAAAGCAGGTCCAAAGAAAGTCGTTCCATTTGCATTTGTCATTCCTTTTGCTCCACCTATATAGGCCATATAAGCAAATGAAGAACCTAAATAAATTGGTACTTTCCCTTTCGTACATAAAATGTAAATAAGTGTTCCTACTCCTGATGCAAATAACGCAACTGAAATAGGAAGTCCAGTTGTCATTGGAACTAACACTGTTGCAGAAAACATTGCAAAGACATGTTGAATACAAAGTAATACCCATTGAGCTTTGCTTTTTGGTTTGTCTTTGGCTCTTAAAATCATCTCTTCTTTCATTTTTCTTTCTCCTTTTCTTTTTTATTTATATTAATGAATATTTCTATTCATAAATATCTAGGCAAAAAAAAGACACTTTATAATGAATAAAGTGTCAAATAAAGAGGGATATTAAAAGAAGATAAAAAATCTAGAGCAATTTGATTTACCTTTTTAATTAAAATAGGATTGCATAAGTGTCTCATTTTAATTCCCCCTTATTTTTTCTTGCTATATTATATTTGAAAAAAATTTTTAATAAAAGTATTTTTTTTTATTTTTTTTTATGGTAGAATAAGCATGGTCTTCCCATTTTGGGACTTTTTTATTAAAAAAGAGTTGTCATAAGGCAACTCTTTATTTTTAGTTATTATAATTATAATTGTTAATAATCGTTGTTCCATCACTTGTTGTAACAGATAATACACAAAATGAATAAAAAGATTTATTATTCCAGTTACAAGCAACGATTTCAACTGTAACTACTTGGCCATTAAATGGTTTCATAAAACCATATTGGTTATCCGCACTTGAACAATATAAATTTAATTTTACATTAGATGAATCTGAAGATGGATCAAGCAATTTAATATTACTTGAATAACCACCCGTAATAAATTCAATTTTTACATCTAATGAGAAAACTTGAGTTGTGTAGTCATTTACTACATCTAGTTCATAAAGTTCTTGGACAGATTTACTTGAATCAAAAGTAGCTTTTGAATAGTCATGTTCTCCATATAAATTCGAAACTAAAGTGGAATCTAATAAAACCGATTGACCCATCACTGTAATGTTTCCTTCTGTATCCACAACTTGTTTAAAATGAGCACGAGTACCTTTCATAATGACCATATTACCAATGCTAATTTTAGACATTGTTTCCTTATCTGTACGAATCGCAATCACACCTGTTTCATCAATTAAATAAAATCCTGTTTGATTAATTAATGAGCCAGAGGCAATTCCTTTTACAGTAACTTCTTCATTATCCAAAGCATCAATTGCTGCTTTAACATTGACATAACTTCCTTCGACTGGTTTTTCTACTTTAATACTAAGTGATGTTTGATATTGATAAGTTAAATAAGATGTTGAAATGGTAATTGTTGCTTCACCTTCATTTTTCGTATGCATTACCATTTCGTTATTTTCATTTTCAAAAGAAATAACATTGGTATTATTAGAAACATAATTAATAGTAGCATTTTCAAAACCTAATAATGTAGATGAAACAGTTGTAATTAATTTTAAACTTGGGTCAGCACTATAGCTTGACTCAAATTGATCTACTGCATAATAATCAGCAACAAATTTTGGTGTATCCTTTAAATCAAATTGATAATTTTCATCTTTTACAGACAAAGGAATAAAACGGAATAAACAACCAGCGTTCGTTGATTTTGCATTAATAGGAGATAAATATACGGTACAAATTTTACCATCAAATTCATCTAAGTAAGCAAAATCACTACCATTACATGCTGTATAAACATAAGAACCCGTTTTTTCATCTAAATCATCCATATAGTAATTCACAAAACCCGTTCCTAAAGATTTACGAACGCGTGCATTTACTTTATAAACATTTGTGGTAATGTTACTTGTCACTGGTGTATCCATAATTTCTTTGACAGTCGCTTCTTTTATCCATGAAGTATCAAATGGCGTGTTACCATTGTCATTACTTAAAATTTGCGCAAATGTCACTTGACAACAACCTTTATATCCATATTTTTTTGCATCTTCAATTTCTTTATCTAAAATGTAATATGTTTTTTCTGCTACAAGTGTAACTTTATTACCTTCTTTTACTTGACCAGCAGCCTCGCCATACACATAAATAGATCCAGTATTATCGATTAAATAAAATCCATTTGGAATCATTCCATTTGCATAAGTAATTTTCGCAACCACTCCGCTTAATTGTACTTTTGCACCCGCTTCATCTTCTCTTGCTTGGGCAATTGTTTTTTCAACATATTCACCAGGAGTAACAACTGGAGCATTGTGTCTAAATTCTTGAATCCAGCCCGCACGAATTTGTGGTTTTTCCTTAAAGAAATTTAAAGCTCCATATAAAACAACATCATCACCAGCAACTGGTTTTTCTTCTAATTCTGAATAGCGTTTTACGCCATCTTTCGAATAAGTACCATAAATAAATAATTCATCTTTTCCATCAGTAATGGTCATTTCTCCATAAATAGAGTTGGAAATGGTTTTTACTTTACCTGTAACATAAAATTTTTCTTCAGTAGCCGTTTCTCCAGCTGCTGTAGCGATAGAAATTGCATCAGCTAAGCTAATACAATTGTATTTTGATGGATCAAAACCCACTGTTTGACTAACGCTCGTAGAAGGCTTTTCATCTTTTTTGCCACAACTTGTCATTAAGCTTAAAGAACATAAACTAACAACAAATAGACTTAAGCAACTAAATAAGTTTTTTCTTTTTTTCATATTGTAATTCCTCCATTAAGCATTATAAAAAAGAAAAACTTTTTTAGCAACGATTATTTTTAAAAAGGAAAATTTTGTGAAATTTTGGTAATTTATTTTTTTCTTTATTGATAATTTAAAAAACTACTACTAAAATAAGAAGAAAAGGAATGATTAAAATGAAAAAGATACTATTAACTTTTTTTTGTTTTCTTTTTTTACTAACCATGCAAATAACTACTCCTATAAATGCGGCTGAAAAAAATTATTTTAGCAATGGAATGGATATTTCAGATATTATTTTTGAAGAAAACAATCCTTTATTACTTCAATCAAAAGAATTGATTTTTAATATTTCTGATTTACCTATGAATAATGATAACTATACGAGTCATCTAATTGAAAACTATTCTTTTTATAATCCAACTAGTCAAGTAATAAAAACATCTTTTTTATTATCTTTGCCTTATAATTCTTATAATCAAAATGAAAATATCGATCAATTTTTAATTCAAATAAATCAAGAAAATGTCGACAAAACCTTGCATCACACCTTAAATCGTTATTTTTATGATATCATTCATCAAAAAGAATATATTAATGAGAATATCATTCAAAATGAATTTTTCAATCTAAATACAAAAATATATAAATACACGTATAAAATTACTAAGGTTTTTAAAAAAGGCATGGTAATGTTTGAGATAAATCATGATTTTTTTAAAGATAACAATTTAATTTTGACAAATTACGATTTCCATGATAAGAATTCAAAAATTGAGAAGATAGGGTATAATACTCAATTTAATAAAGAAATTGAAATTTATTTTATCGGTCAAGATATTGATTCTCTTCAATTTAAATTTTACGATAGCAAGGATAAAAAGACGAGTGGTTCAATTGATTTCATTGCAAAAAATGAATTTTCTTTACAAGATATGATTAATCAATTCTACGATCAAAATTCTCAAATATCACTATTAGATTGGACGAATGGAATAATCCAAAAATTAATCGATTATCAAAATATTCATATTGTATATATGTATAATAATTCCAATTTTTTTGATCTTAGTGAAGAATTTTCTCGTTGGTATAAAGTAAGTTTAAACGTTCAACCTTTTGCTACTTGCATGATTCAAACAATTGCCCCTATTTATCCCGGTGTAAATAAAAATTATGTACCCTATTTATATCAATATCACTATCACCAAATAAATTACAATTATCAAACTTCTCCTTTCGTAACGATTCAAATTCATACTTCCATGTATATTCAAAATGATTCTTCTTTAAAAAAAACAGAAGATGGCTATTTCATTACTTTAGATAATCTAGATAATTTTACTTTTACCTTAGCATCGGCTAAAGAAGCCAAAATGATAAAAGACGATTTGACCTTTTGGATTATTTTAATGATTATCATTGTATCTGCTTTTATTGCTCTTATTTTGTTTCCAATTATAAAATTATTAATTGATATTTTAAAATGCAATAAAATTTCTCACCCTTATTTGCTTTGTTTGGAAAATCAAGAAGAACGAGATGAAATATTAAAAGATTATAATCGTATTCTTAAAAAGAAAAAAATGACTTATCTATGTATTTTGTTTATATATATTTCTTTTTGTTTGTTCTTGTTGACAGAGTTTCTATATTTAGAAAATTATATTCTCTCTCTTATCGTATTATTTGCTTATTTTATTTTGATAATGTTTAATCATTACAATTTTGTTTTTATTTTATGGAATGCGATTAGTATCTTATTTGGTTTTATCTCTTTATTTACCTTGCCTCACTTGGTCTATATTATGATATTAATGAGTCTTATTTCCATCTTATATTTACGATATGTTATCATGCGAAAACAAAATCAACTTTTGAATGAAATTATTTGCAAAGCAAAAGATCAAAAAGAAAACGACTCGCTAGACTCTTCGCCTACATTAAAATATCTACCTAAAGGATTTTTAACGTTAAAAAGTTTTATTTGTTTTGTTTTAGTCGTTTCTCTTTGTTTTAGTTTGGGAATCATTTTATGGGTTGTTAGTGAATCATTCCTTCTTTTTATACTCGGATGTCTTTTTACAATCATAATTGCATTTATTAGCGCTCTTGTTATTCAACTCATGAATACAAGTGATTATAGAAGATTTAATAAAGATCTTAATTTAAATCAATACAAAGAAAGTCTTACAACAAAATTAAGCAATCCAAAAGTTGATCCTGAATATAAAAATTTTCTTTTATGTCACTATTGTAACGCACTTCTCTTTTTTAATTTTGATGAATTCTTAAAATTAAAAGAATCTTTATTTCGTCCAATTACTCCCTCTTATCAATTTGTTTATGATGGTTTACAATTGCATTGCTTATTAAGTTATGAAGATTTTATCGAACAATTTAATTATTTAATCACAATTTATCATCGTTTCGTACCTCAATTAGAAAATTTTAAAAAATATTGGATGCCTTATTACCTCAATGTCCAAATTGATGACATCGACAAAAAATACCCATATAACACAAAATATGAATCAAAAAATGTTTGTAATTTATTTATTCAAATTTTTTATTATCGTCATCAAAACAATTCTCATAAAGAAAACGAATTAATTGCTTTGTTTTATCAAAAATATTCATCTTGTACAACTTTTATTCATTTAATTGAAAACAGATAATTATTTAAAGTCTTTTTTAGCTGGCCCATTGATTATTTTTCCATTTTCATCAAATCGACTTCCATGACATGGACAATCCCAGGTTTCACTTAAAGGATTCTTCTTTAAATTACAATGTAAATGACTACATTTATAAGAATGATGATGAATTTTTGAAGAGATGAAAGTGGAAATATTTTTAAAGGAATATGCGACATATTTTAACATTGAAATGTTCCGTTTAGGAGAAAATACTTTTTCATAGACGGACTTTTTTTGGACAATAAGGTCTTTTAAAATCAAGGAAGCTAAAATGGAATTAGAAATTCCCCATTTATTAAATCCCGTTGCGAAATAAGTATCTTTTTTTATAGCTCCAATATAGGGGATTTTGTCGAGTGTTTGATAATCTTGATTATAATTTATTTGAATATCTTCTATATGAAAAGAATCTTTTACTTTCGCAATTAAGTTTTCACTTTTTTGATAAGATTTTAAAGCAGAAGTATCTTGACTAAAACCAGCAAACATCATTTCGTTTTCTTTTAAAGGACGAAAAGAAAATACAGGATCATTTTCATCTATAGCAGCTTCTTTTAAAGACTCTTTTATTTTTCCTGTTCCAATAAAAGACATTACAGGTTTTAGTTTTAAAAAATAAAAGTTAAAGTTTTTATAAGGAGGGTAAGCACTTGCAAAAATAACTTGTTTATAATGGATTATAAAATTTGCTCCTGTGGCTACTTTCTTTTTTATATCTGTTTTTAATACTTTTGAATTTTCATATAAAGATACATTTTTACATTGATCTAAATAATTTAAAATTCCATCTAAATATTTAACAATGTGAAATATACCTTGATTTGCAATTGTAAGGGCATCGTAGTCTTTTATTTTTTGTTTTTCATAAGGGATATTTAAAGTTTTATAAGCTTTTTCTTCTAAAATAAAAGAAGTGTTTTTTTCTTTAGATAGCAAAGAATGATTACAATTTTTAAATTCACATTCAATCTTTTCTTTTAAAATAATATCTTTTAAATGTTTTAAAGCTTGATTATTTCCTTGATAATACAATTTAGCGATTTCTTGACTTTTTGTTTTTAATAATTCTTGATAAATATAACCATGTTGAAAAGTAATTTTACCTGTAGTATAGCCAGAAGTTGCATGATAAAATTCATTTTGATCGACTAAGATAATCTGATTATTTAAATGACTTAACTCATAAGCGATGGAAAGTCCACAAATTCCACCTCCAATAATTAAAATATCGGTCGTTACTTCTTGATTTAAAGAAGGATATTTTTTCTTTTTTGAATCTTTAAGCCAATAAAAATCATTCATCGAATCACCCTTTTTAGTTTGCCATCAATTGTTTAAAATTATTCTTTCTTTACTTTAAATTAATGAAAAGATATAATACTAAAGTATTCTTTATAAAAGAGGTGCTAATATGAATCAATCTATTTATCATTCAAAACTCAATTTAATTGAAACTGAAAAAGCAATTAAGTTAATAAAAGATACCTTTGAAATTCAATTGGCTAAAAATTTAAACTTAATTCGGGTTTCTGCTCCTTTATTTGTAAAAGAAAATAGTGGCTTTAATGATGATTTAAATGGTGTTGAAAGACCCGTTTCCTTTGATATCTCACATATTCAAGAACCTGCAAGTATTGTCCATTCTCTCGCAAAATGGAAACGCTATGCTTTAAAAAGATATCGCTTTGAACCTCATTATGGTTTATACACAGATATGAATGCTATTCGTCGCGATGAAGAAATGGATGCTCTTCATTCAATCTATGTCGATCAATGGGATTGGGAAAAAATGATTAATGAAGAAGATCGCACTTTAGATTATTTAAAAGAAACAGTCCAAGTTATTTATCAAGCTTTATTAAAAACTCAAGATGTTCTATTACAAAATTATCCTTCTTTAAAAAGTTATTTACCCGATACGATTTATTTTATTACAACTACAGAACTTGAAAAGATGTATCCACAACTAAATAGTAAAGAAAGAGAAAAAGAAATCTGTAAACAACATCATGCTGTATTTTTAATGCAAATTGGAGATGATTTGCCAATTAATCATCAACCACATGATTTAAGAGCTCCAGACTATGATGATTGGTCTTTAAATGGAGATATCTTAATTTATTATCCACCTTTAGAGTGCGCTTTTGAAATTTCTTCGATGGGTATTCGCGTAAATGAAAACAAATTAAATGAACAATTAAAAAAAGCAAAACAAGAACATCGTAAGACGCTTCTTTATCATCAAATGTTATTAAATCACGAATTACCTTTAACCATTGGTGGTGGAATTGGACAATCAAGAATTTGCATGCTTTTATTAAATAAGATTCATATTGGTGAAGTTCAAGCTTCTTTATGGTCTGATAAAATTCTAAAAGATTGCGAAGAAAAAGGGATTATATTACTTTAATCCCTTTTTTTATCTTCTAAAACTTCGTTTAATAAATCTGGATAAACTTGAATAAATTTTTTCGAAGAATAACGTTTATTTTTATAAACTAATTTATTAACTTTCATAAATCCATTTTCCACTTTAATAATTAAATTGCCTCCAAAAAAGCTTTGAATTCCTCCATTTGGCAAATATTGCATCGTAACAGGACCATCATAAGGACCATATTTTGTAAAATAAATAGGTAAGTCTTGATAATATGCCTTTAAAATTGTTTGATTATATTCGATTGGCATTGAAAAATCAATGTCTACAATTTTTCTTTCTATTTTTCTTTGGTGAATTTTATAA
>CAJJXN010000023.1 GCA_905197115.1 uncultured Bacillota bacterium
CGATACAAGTTTATCCATCCGATCAAATTATCAATGAAAAAATAAAAATTTATGAAACTTTTGGATGGGAAGTCATCTCTAATCAAAGATGTCAAGAATTTACAGGATCTACACAAAATGCATCTGGGGGAACAACGGACCATTATTCAACTTTTAACAAAATTACTTTTTCAAGAGATAAAGATGCCAGATGGTATAATGAAATTGTAAAATTAGAAAATGAATGGTATGACATTAATAAAGAACTAGATTATATCGAAGATCGCTATCCTAAAAATACTTATAAACCATTGAATAGCTTTATAGCTCTTATGTTATTATGCGCCATTATTCCAGGAATTATTTATATTATGATGAATAAAAAGAAAAAGAAAAAAGCCAATGAAGCATATAAAAAAGCGTGTGCAGAATATGACAAAGAATATGGTCCTAAAATCCAAGAATTAAAAAGAAAATTAATGGCCATTGAAGAGAAGACTGAAGAAGTTTTCGCGATGTATAGATAAAAAAAGGTATAGTCAATTAAGACTATACCTTTTTAAATACATTATTGTTCATTTTTTTGAATTTCATTTTTACGAAGCAAATCACTAAACAATCGAACAATTGGAATAGTTGATAAAATAATAACCATACATAAGAGCATATTGGTTAATCCAGGCATTTTATAGATTCCAAAATAACTAGGTAAGAATGCAATTAAAAGTGAAATTAAAATAAGCATAGAAACGAAAATAATAGCTCGATAAGTATTCATTGGTCGACAAGTATTATAAAGAATAACAAGACCTACATAAGTAATACATAATACACACATAGATGAAACTTCTTCCGCATCGGATAAATCAAATGAATTTCTCGTTCCCATAAAATATACAGCAAATACGGATAGGAGTAAAACAAAAGCACTTGGTAAGCAATTCGCAAAAACATTCTTTAAGAAGTTTCCTTTTATTTTTTGTTTGTTAGGTTGAATGGCGATAAAGAATGCTGGAACTCCAATAACAAAAGATTCAAGTAGCATAAGTTGTTTTGTGACAAATGGATAACCATTGACAAACATTTTAGAGAAAATAATTGTAATGATTGTTAAAGTCATCGTAAATAAAGTTTTCATTAAGAATAAGGAAGCTGAACGTTGAATATTATTAATGATTCGACGGCCTTCTTCAACAACTTTCGGCATACTTGCAAAATTGGAATCCATTAATACTAAGTGAGAAACGTTTCTGGCTGCTTCTGAACCGCCTGCCATCGCAATACTACAATCGGCTTCTTTCATTGCTAAAATATCGTTTACACCATCACCTGTCATTGCAACTGATTTTCCTTTTTTCTTTAAAGATTTAACTAATATCGCTTTTTGTTCAGGAGTAACGCGGCCAAATACGGTATATTCATCGGCAATAGTTTCGACATCTGCAGCGCTTAAACCTTCTAAACTTACATAATCTTGAGCATTTTCAATTCCCACACGGGTGGCAATTTCAGAAACGGTAGCAGGGTTATCCCCTGATATAACTTTAACCGCTACACCATTTTCATTAAACCATTTGATCGTATCTTTTGCATCTTCACGAATATGGTCTTCTAATATAAATAAAGCTATAGCTGTATTTGTGGATGGTATTTTATCGCCTTTAATTGGCATATCAGTTTGAGCAAGCATTAAAACACGATAACCACTAGAAGCTTTCTTGTTTACAATTTGTAATAGTTTTTTACTTTTTCCAGTATAAACAAATTCAGGAGCCCCTAAAATAAAAGTTCCTATTCCACCTTCAAAGGTAACTGCTGATAATTTTCGACTTGAAGAGAATGGTAAAACAAATTTCTTTTTATACTCAACATTTATACCAAATCGATTTTGTAAAGCAATCGAAGTTTGGTTATTGTCTTCAACTGCATTTAAGAACGATCCCATTATCAGATCGACATCAAATTCTTTTTCTTTTCCTAAAGTAATAACTTCTTTTACCTTCATTGTTCCATCTGTGATGGTTCCAGTTTTATCTAGACACAATACATCAACACGAGCGAGCATTTCAATACAATATAATTCTTGCACTAAAGTTTTATGTTTTGCTAATTTTAAAACGCCAACAGCAAGAGCCATACTTGTAAGTAAAAACATTCCGGCAGGAATCATCCCAATTAAAGAACCCGCGGTTTTCGTTACCGTTGAATAAATAACTTGTTCGTTAAAACTAGCTGTTCCTTTTGCATAACCATGTGATTTAACATTTAATTCAATATTTAATTGTTCTGCTGAAGATGTTAATTTTTTAGTCGTCATGGAATTGCCTTGAGTATCAAATTTCAAAGCCTTTTCTGTCTCAGAAGAATAAAAAGCATCTTTTCCTAAATTAAAATTACATTCATAATCGGTATATTCACTTTTAAAAGAGAAATCATTAATTGATAATAAAACATTATTTGCATTATCAGAAACTGTAATATAATTTAATCCAATATTGCCTGATATTTTTTTTGTATAAGTCACTTTAATTCTTTCAATCGTATTGGTGATTTCTGGAGCAAGACTTTCATTTGTGACAGTTCGAACTGTATATTTATTATAATTTAAGTGATCAATGTTTTCTACTTTACCAATAAAAATAGATTTACCTGAACTTGTAACACCATAAACATTAAATTCGCCTTTTGTATTATAAGTTGCATCTGCAGCAGCAGCTTTAGCTGAATTGAAATTCGTTAAACCTACAAATAATCCTAATGGTATAATAATAACCCCGATGATACTTACAACCATTTTTAAAGAACGCAATAATTCTGATTTTGGTTTACTATATCTTTTGGCTTTCGCTTGTAATTTTTGAATATAGCAATCTTTTCCAACCTTATCAACTTGTGCTTTACATGAGCCAGACGAAATAAAACTTCCAGCATATAAACGATCTCCAATCGTTTTTTTAACGGGTACAGATTCCCCTGTTAATAAAGCTTCATTTACTTCTATATTTCCATCTTTAACAATACAGTCTACACTAATTTGTTTTCCATTTTTTAAGACGATAATATCATCTAAAACTAAGTCTTTAACAGGAATTTCTTTGTTTACTCCATCTCGTATTACAGTTGAGGTAGGAGCTGTTACAATTGTTAGTTTATCAATGGTATGTTTCGCCTTAATTTCTTGATAAATCCCAATGCTTGTATTTAAAACTAAGATAAGAGCAAAAAATAAATCTCCCCATGAACCTACTAAGATTAAAGCAATAGCAATGATGACACACAAAACATTAAAGAAAGTAAATATATTACTAAAAAAGATTTGTTTGTATGTTTTAGAATAAGTCTTAGTAGTATTATTGACTAATTCAGAAAGAATTCTTTCATTAACTTGGGTTTCGTTTAACCCTTGATTTAAATCAGGATAATAGCGAGTTGCGGTGTTTGACCGTGAAGTAGCATCTACTTCCTCCATAGTTAAAATGGGTTCATCTTCACTTTCATTTGCATCTTTGCGCTCAAAAATTTTTGTCCATTTCTTTTTATCTTTTTCAACTTCATTATTTGCATGAGTTAACTTTTTTTTAGCTGCAGCTTCTTTAATTTTTTGAGCTAAAAGTTCTTCTTTATTTAACTCATCTGTTTCAAATTCATCTAAAGTAATGTTAGTTGAAGCTTGCGTATTTTTGCTTTTTAATTCAGTAGAGTCATCATCTATATCTTCTAAGTTAAAAAGGTTACGATCTTTTTCTTCCATTTTTATCCCCCTCATCTACTTGAACTATCTTTTATAATTGTATCGTAAACAAAATTGGATTTCAAATAAAATAATATATTATTTTATTCTTGTAGAAAATATTGCAAAATTTGGTTCATTAACAAACTTCCTTGAAAAGTAGTATGAACATGAGTTTTAGAAACTTTAATCCATTTTTTCTCTTCAAGTTCCTTTAAAATATTTGAATATTTATCTAAAAAATTAACTTTAAATTTGTCATAAAATGTTTTCAAAGAAAGACCCTTATCTAAACGAAAACGAAGCATAATTTCTTCAAACATTTGATCTTCTTTACTTAAGTGAGTAATTTCCTTTTGATATTTTTTTTGGTTATAGAAACTTAAATTACGCGTATTTGTGTAACGAATAGAATCTACATAACCACTTGCTTGTAGACCAATAGCATCATAGTGCATATTTTTCCAATATATTTGGTTGTGTTTACTTTCAAAGCCTTTTTTAGCAAAATTAGAAAATTCATATCGTTTAAATCCATATTTTTTCAATGTTTTATAAATCGTCGTATACATTTGTGCTTGAATTGCATCATCTAAATCTTCATATTTGTGATAAAAAATCGTGTTTTTCTCGATAATTAACGAATAATAAGAAATATGTTTTAAAGGTAGCGTCATTAAAATATCCAAGTCTTTTTGTACATCCTCAACCTTTTGAAAAGGTAAAGCATAAATCATATCTACATTTAGATTATAGATATATTGACTTGCTAATAAAATATTTGAAATTGCCGACTCTTTTGTATGTTTTCGATTACAAAGTTGAATCCATTTATCTTGAAAAGTTTGAATGCCAACACTCAACCGATTCACACCATATTTCTTTAATAAAGTGAGCAATGAAAGGTCGATATCTTCTACATTACATTCAAAAGTAAATTCATAATTTTTACTAAGTTTTGATTGAAGCTTAGAAAACAATGTTTCTAAGATAGGAAGGGGAATGCAACTTGGGGTTCCTCCACCAATATAGATGGTTTTGTATTTATGCGTTTTAAGATGTTCTAATTCAAAAAAAAGCGACTTAAAATAGTCATTTACAAATTGAGTTTGATAAATAACTTTCGCAAAGTCGCAATAAGCACAAATATTTTTACAAAAAGGAATGTGAATATATAAAGCAGTAGGATTAGACTTCGTCTTCATAATTTTTTCCTTCTTCTACCTCTTCTTCTTGCAATAAAAGGTCAAGATTGGATTTCATATTTTCCTCTTCTTCTTTCGTATATACACCTAGTTTAGCTTTTTTTCGAATAATCCAAGCAGCTAAAATTAATAAACTTACAACTAAAACAACAATTAAATAACCCATTAATCCGCCTGGTTCAACAAAACTAATCATATTATCAACTCCTAACTTTATTATAGCATATTTTATTGTATTAATCATCATCAACTGAAAGAACTGTCATGAATGCTTCTTGTGGAATATCGACATTTCCAATTTTTTTCATTCGTTTCTTTCCTTCTTTTTGTTTTTCAAGTAATTTCTTTTTACGTGTAATATCACCGCCATAGCATTTAGCTAAAACATCTTTACGTAATGCAGCAATGGTTTCACGAGCAATAACTTTTCCATTAATAGCCGCTTGAATTGGTACTTCAAATTGTTGACGAGGAATAATTTTGCGTAATTTTTGACAAATAATTTTTCCGCGATTATAGGCAAAATCGCGATGAACAATACAACTCAAAGCATCGACAATGTTATTATTTAATAAAATATCCATTTTAACTAATTTTGAAGGCAAATATTCGTCTAAAACGTAATCAAAAGATGCAAATCCTCTAGAGCACGATTTTAAACGATCAAAAAAGTTATAAACAATTTCTGCTAAAGGTAATTTATAAATTAAATTCATTCGATTATCATCAATATATTTTAAATCAACATAAATACCACGTTTTTGTTGACAAAGTTCCATTAAAGGGCCAATGTATGTTTGTGGAGTCATAATTGTTGCTAAAACATAAGGTTCTTCGATGCGATCGATTTTTTGGACATCTGGAAGTTTAGCAGGATTATCTAAAGTAATCATCGTTTTATCGGTTAAATAAACATGATAAATTACAGAAGGAGCAGTAGCTACTAAATTAAGATTATATTCTCTTTCTAAACGCTCTTGAATGACATCCATATGAAGTAAACCTAAGAATCCACAGCGAAAGCCAAAGCCTAATGCTTGTGAGGTTTCATTTTCATATTGTAATGCAGCATCATTTAGTTTTAATTTTTCTAAAGAATCTTTTAAATCTTGATAATCTTGAGCATTAACAGGATACAATCCACAAAAAACCATTGAATTTAAAGGACGATAACCCGGAAGAGGTTCTTCTACTCCATTTTCTGCTGAAGTAATGGTATCCCCAACACGAACATCCACAACCGTTTTAATTGCAGCTGCAACATAACCAACTTCTCCAGCAACAAGTAAATCTTTTTTTACTTCTTTAGGCGTACGAACTCCCACTTCGACGACATCAAAAACCGCATTCGTTGCCATCATTTTGATTTTATCTCCAACTTTAAGTGTTCCATCAACGACTCGAATAAATGCCACAACACCACGATATTGATCATAAACAGAATCGAATATTAAAGCTTTTAAAGGTTTGTTTTTATCGCCCATTGGTGGTGGAACATTTTTAATAACTGCTTCTAAAACATCTTTAACATTTAAACCTGTTTTTGCTGATATTAAAGGAGTATTATCACAAGGTAAACCAATAATGTTCTCAATAGATTCTTTTACTCTTTCAGGATCTGCATTCGGTAAATCGATTTTATTGATAACTGGAATAATCTCTAAGTTATTATCTAAAGCTAAATAAACATTAGCTAAGGTTTGTGCTTCAATTCCTTGAGAAGCGTCTACAACTAAAACCGCTCCTTCACAAGCAGCTAAAGAACGAGAAACTTCATAAGTAAAATCGACATGCCCTGGAGTGTCAATTAAATGAAGAGTATATTCTTGATGGTCATCAGCTACATATTTTAATTGAATAGCGTTTAATTTAATGGTAATTCCTCTTTCGCGCTCTAAATCCATTTCATCTAATAATTGTTCTTTCATTTCACGTTTTTGAACAGTATTTGTGAGTTCTAAGATACGATCCGCTAAAGTAGACTTTCCATGGTCGATATGAGCAATAATAGAAAAATTGCGAATTTTTGATTGATCAATACTCATACTTACCCTCTCCTTAACGATTTTTAATTATAACATTTTTTTAAGATAATCACAAACTTTTTTAAAGAAGTAAGCAGGTCCTTTCTTGTAATTTAAAAAGACCTAAATTATAATAAAACTATAAAAGAGGTGTTAAGGGATGTTATATCGTAAAATGAGAGGAATTAGAAGTGATTTAGGTTTAACTCAAGAAGAAATGGCACAATATTTAGGTATTAGTATTCGTGCTTATCGTAACAAAGAAAAAGGCATGGCTCCATTTAGTCAAATCGAAATGATTTTAATTATGAAAAGAGCCAATTTGACATGTGAAGAAGCGGGTCAAATCTTTTTAAGTTTTGAGTCAAATGAAGAATTGTATAAATATTTTTTACCTAAATTAGTTTATGATGTAAATCGTTAACATAAAAAGAATAAACATTTCATATCCTAAAATAAGGGTGATTGAAATGTCAAGTTATAGAGAAATTCTTACAAAAGCCATTATTGCTAAAGGGGATAAAGAAATTTCAGAAGAAAGAGTTATGGATGTAGAAGAAGAAATTTCCCGTTCTTTAGGATGTTGGGTAATAAATCACAAAAGTGATATCAAAAGAGAAGAAAACAAAATTTTTATTGAAGGAAGTTATCAAGTGTTTGTTTGGTATGGATTTGATCAAGATACAAATTGTAAATTACATAATCAAATATATACGTTTAAAGATGAAATCCCATATACTTTTAGCGATAACGAAGAAGATTTAAATGATAAAAATGAAATAAAAAAATACATTAGTAAGCAACCTACTTGTGTAAAATTATCACACGAAGGAAAGAAAATTACATTTGTAATTGAAAGATCGTATAGCATTGATTTGATTGGTGAAACAAAATTAACTATTAAAGTGAGTGATGCTTCCGCAATAAAAGATGAAACTGATTTTACTTCTCAAATTAACACGGACTATATTTTAGAAAAGAAATAATATTTTGTTATTTCTTTTTTTGTTGCGCTTGCTATAATAAGGAAAGATAAAGGAGAATTTAAAATGAAAATAACTTTTATGGGTGCTGGAAGTACAGTTTTTGCCAAAAATGTAATTGGCGATTGTATGCTTACACCCTCATTATGCGAAAGCGAATTTGCTTTATATGATATTTTAGAAGACCGTTTAGAAGAAAGTTTTATTATGGTAAATGCCTTAAATAAAAATATAAACGATGGAAAGGCAAAAATTAGTAAATTTTTGGGGGTTGAAAATCGCAAGGCAGCTTTAAAAGATGCTGATTTTGTGATTAATGCAATACAAGTAGGATTTTATGAACCTTGCACAGTTTTAGATTTTGAAATTCCTAAAAAATATGGATTACGTCAAACAATTGGGGATACTTTAGGAATTGGTGGAATTATGAGAGGGTTGAGAACCATTCATGTTTTACAAGATTTTGCGAAAGATATGGAAGAAGTTTGCCCTCAAGCACTTTTTATAAACTATACAAATCCAATGGCTATTTTAACGGGTTTTATGAATCGTTATACGAATATTAAAACAATTGGGTTATGTCATAGTGTTCAAGTTTGTTCAGATAATTTATTAAAAGAACTTGGAATGCAAGATAAATTAGAAGGAAGAAAAGAATTAATTGCAGGAATTAACCATATGGCATGGTTGCTTGAAATCAAGGATAAAGATGGAAATGATTTGTATCCTGAAATTAAAAAAAGAGCAATTGAAAAATTAAAAGATACAACTAACTTTTATGATTGTGTTCGTTTAGATTATATTCGTCGCTTTGGTTATTATTGTACTGAATCAAGTGAACATAATGCGGAATATAATATGTTTTATATTAAAAACAAATATCCTGAATTAATACAAAAATATAACATTCCTTTAGATGAATATCCAAGAAGATGTGTGAATCAAATTGCAAATTGGAAAAAACAAAAAGAAGATTTGTTAGATGGAAATAAAGTGACACATACTAGAACGCATGAATATGCTTCATATATTATGGACGCTATTGTTACGAATAAAACTTTAGCAATTGGAGGCAATGTGTTAAACACAAATGGTTTGATTTCTAATTTGCCACATGATGCTTGCGTAGAAGTTCCTTGTTTAGTCAATGGACATGGAATTATGCCAGTTTCTATCGGAAAACTACCTGTTCAATTAGCTGCTTTGAATCAAACAAATATTAATGTGCAATTATTAACGATTGAAGCTGCCATTCAAAGAAGTAGACAACTTGTTTATAATGCGGCGATGCTTGATCCGCATACAGGTAGTGAACTATCTTTAGATGACATACAAGCCATGGTAGATGAATTATTAGAAGCAGAAAAAGAATATTTAGGTGAATATAAATAATTTCTAAAAAAGATAATCCATTAAAAAGATTATCTTTTTTAATAAAATGGTAAATATTAGAAACAAAAATTGTAATCTATGTAAAGTAGGTTTATAATGAAAATGAAATAAATTATTTGAGGTGTTTTTATGAAAAGATGTAAAAATTTATTATTTATTGCCTTACTTACAATGTTTGGTTCTTTACTTCAAAAGTCACAAATAAAAATTGAAGTAAATAAAGTAGAAGCTGCTGATTATTATGATACAATTACGGATAATGCAACAGGAAGTTATTTGCGTGCTCAACTATATGATTTAATGATGAAAACACACAAAACATACACGTCTTATGATGGTCTAAAATCAGCGTATAAGACGACAGATGTTGATCCAAATAATCCAGCTAATGTTTTATTGTGTTACACAGGAACATCAAGAACATACAATAACATGGCTAATAATATTAATCGTGAACACGTTTGGCCAAATTCAAAAGGTGTAGGCAAGTCAGGACCAGGCTCGGATGCACACCATCTAAGACCATGTGACTTATCTTTAAATTCATCTAGAGGTAATCTTGATTTTGATGAAGTAAGTAATGGACGTTATGCTAGTGAAAATGGAATAACAACTCAAAATAAAGTAGGAAGCAATGCTTTTGAACCACAAGATTCGACAAAAGGAGCCATTGCCCGTATTATATTTTATGTAGGAATGCATTATGGACCAGATAGTAGTTATAATTTGACGATTGTAGATACAATTGGAAATGGTAAAGGAAAATCAATTGGAAAATTATCGACTTTACTTAAATGGAATTTGGAACATCCTGTTGGAATGGATGAGCGTCGTCGTAATGAAGCAGCTCAAGTGATTCAAGGTAATCGTAATCCATTTATTGATCATCCAGAATTTGCTTGTAAAATCTGGGGAGATTATAATGAAGCGACTAGAGCCATTTGTAAGTAAAAGAGTGAAAACTCTTTTTTTAATTGTCGTAAAACATAAAAAAAATATACTTTATTTTTAAAATAAGTGGCTTTTTAAAAAAAAATATTATATAATAATATTTTGTAGAATAGAGGGTGTTAGTATGCCAAAATTTAGTTTTGAAAAAATTGTAAATCATGTAAAAATTAATGGTTTTGTTTATCCAGGATCAGAAATTTATGGGGGGTTAGCCAACTCATGGGATTTTGGTCCATTAGGAGTAACTTTAAAAAACAACATTAAAAATGCATGGTGGAAAAAATTTGTTGTTGAAAATAAAAATATTGTAGGTCTTGACTCTGGAATTATTTTAAATCCCAAAATTTGGGAAGCTTCCGGGCATGTTGCTACTTTTAACGATCCATTGATTGATTGTAAATATTGTCGTTCTCGTTTTCGTGCTGATAAACTTGTAGAAGAACACGATAGCAATGTAAAAGCAAGTGCCATGAGCAATGAAGAACTTGAAAAATATATTACAGAACATATTTCTTGTCCAAACTGTGGACATAATTCTTTTACAAATATTCGTCAATTTCAATTAATGTTTAAAACATCAATTGGAGTAGTAGAAGATTCAAAAAGTTTAGCTTATTTAAGACCAGAAACGGCACAAGGTATTTTTGTCAATTATAAAAATGCTTTGCGTAGTTCAAGAAAAAAAATTCCTTTTGGAATAGGCCAAATTGGGAAAGCATTTCGTAATGAAATTACTCCAGGTAACTTTATTTTTAGAACTCGTGAATTTGAACAAATGGAATTAGAATTTTTCTGCAAGCCAGGAACAGATATGGAATGGTATGCTTATTTTAAAAAATTCTGTATGGATTTTTTATTAAATTTAGGATTAAAGGCTGAAAATTTACAATATTTAGAATATGAGCCAACAGAATTGGCACATTATTCGAAAGCTACTTGTGATATTTTATATAATTTCCCTTTTTCAAATCATTTTGAAGAATTATGGGGAATCGCTCATCGAAGTGATTATGATTTAGGTAAGCATCAACAATATAGTGGAGAAAATATGGAATACCTTGATTTAGAAACAAGAGAAAAATATATTCCTTATGTGATTGAACCATCTGTTGGGGTAGAACGTTTACTTTTAGCTGTATTGTGTGATGCGTATGATGAAGAAGTCATTAAAGAAGATGATACTCGAATCGTTTTACATTTACATCCTGCTCTTGCACCATTTAAAGCAGCGATTTTACCATTAACAAAACAGCAAAATGAATTAGCAAATGAATTATACGATACACTTGTAAAAGAATTTGAATTGGATTTCGATAGTGCAGGAAGCATTGGAAAACGTTATCGCCGTCAAGATGCAATAGGAACTCCTTATTGTATAACTGTTGATTTTGATACCGCGATCGATCAAAGTGTAACGATCCGTAATCGTGACACAATGCAACAAGAAAGAATTAAAATAAGTGAATTAAAAGATTATTTATTTCAAGCAATTAAATTATAGGAGAGAGACTATTGAGCAACGTTACTTTAGAAAAAATTAATGAAATCAGAAATAGCGTCGATATTGTAGATGTCATATCGCGCTATTTAAACGTTGTCAAAAAAGGTAGAAACTATTTTGCCGTTTGTCCTTTTCACAATGACACCAATCCTTCGCTAAGTATTTCACCTGATAAACAAATTTATAAGTGTTTTGTTTGTGGAGAAGGAGGAAATGTCATAACCTTTGTTCAAAAATATAAAAAAATATCTTTTATTGAGGCTTTAAAAGAAGTTGCTTTAATAGGGGGTATTCCATTTGAAGTTGAAGTTAAAAAGAATATAAGTGTAAATCCCAAAAAACAAGTGTTATATGATTTATTAGAAGATGCGACAAAATATTATCAAACGGCCCTATCTTCAAGTCAAATAGCTTTAGATTATATTAACAATCGGGGGCTTACAAGCGATGTTTTGCATGAATTTCGCATTGGTTATAGTTTAGATAGTGAAAAATTAATCAAATATTTAAAAAGTAAAAAATATAGCGAAGAAGATATGATTCGCAGTGGAATTGTATTGGAAACCGAACAAGGAATATTAAAAGATCGTTTTGCTAACCGTTTAGTATTTCCTTTGCAAGATTTAGAGGGAAATATTGTCGGATTTAGTGGTAGAATAATTGAAAAAAGTGACATGGCAAAATATGTTAATTCTCCTGAAACAGAAATTTTTATAAAAGGGAATACTTTCTATCATTATGCGGCGGCTTTAAATAGCATAAAAAAAAGTAAAAAAGTATATATTTGTGAAGGCTTTATGGATGTAATTGCCTTATTTAAATCAAATGTTACAAATGCCATTGCTTTAATGGGAACGGCATTTACAAAAGAGCATTTGAAAATATTAAAATATTTAGGTGTGGATATTGTATTATCTTTAGATGGAGATAATGCAGGAAAAACAGCTGCTTTAAAAATTGCTACTGAACTAGATAAAGAACATATAAATGTGTCAATTGTAACAAATTACAAAGATGTTAAAGATGCGGATGAATTATACACAAAATATGG
Organism: uncultured Bacillota bacterium; assembly: GCA_905197115.1. Classification (GTDB taxonomy): domain Bacteria; phylum Bacillota_I; class Bacilli_A; order RFN20; family CAG-631; genus Caccosoma. The sequence continues at coordinate 12,817 of CAJJXN010000023.1, forward strand.
TATGAATGAGCTTTTATTAAAAGTGCAAAATCCTATTTCTTTATTTGATTTTCAACTTCAAGAAATGAAAAATACGATAAATTTTGAAAATTTTGAAGAAAGAAAATCTTTTGCTAAAAAAATGTGTGCCTATTTATCCAAAAAAGATGAGATGGAAATTGATTTTTATTTAGACAAATTAGTAGAACAATTAAAGTTTCCTAAACCGACTTTAATAAAATTAGTCGATGAAATGAAAAAGTCGGATGTAGAAATAAAAACAAATTACAAATTAAACCAACGCTTAATTAAAAGAAATGAAAAAATTCAAGCAGATGCAATTTTTCAAATGTTGCAATCAAAAGAAGCGATTCAATATTTTAAAGAGCAAGAAGCTTATTTGCAAATGCCAGATGATAAATATAAAGTTTTAGTTATGTATATCTTAGATTGTTATTTAGAAGATGAAAATTTCCAAGAAGCAGATTTGTATTCATATATTGGAAGTTTAAATACAGAAGAAAATGATGTTTTAAAAGTTTTAACAGATATTATTTCTTCTCATGAAAATAATCCATCATACACATTTGATTATTTCAAAAGTTTAGTTTATGAAATAAAAGAATGTATGACAATTGAAAGCAAAATTTCTTTTTTAAAAGATAAACTTGAGTTTATAATTGATCCAAAAGAAAAAGGGAAAATCACAAATGAAATTATTAAACTCAATCAAGAGTTAAAAAAGAAAAAATATAAAAATATTTAGGGGGTAGTAAAATGAAAATTGAAAATGAAAATGATATGGAATTAAATGAATCAAGTGATGAACAAGATGTGGCTGAAATAAAATTAAATTTACAAAATGCGATGAAAAGTGGTAAAAAATTGACTACAGAAGATGTATACAAAGCATTTGAAAATGCAAATTTATCAGATGATGAAATTGCTGACATTATTGATTATTTAGAACTCAATCAACCAAGCGAACCCGATTTTAAAGATGGAGATTTAGATTCTTTATTACTTGATGATGATATGTTTTCTGATGAATCTTTACTTGTAGATGAATCAATTCCGGATAATGTAGAAGATTTAACGAAATTTGAATATGATTATGAACTTGATTCTAAAATTAATGATCCAGTCAAAATGTATTTGCATGAAATTGGCAGAGTCCCTCTATTAGGTGATCGCGAATTAGAAGTTTCAAAACGTGTGGCTGAAGGTGATGAAATGGCCAAACAAGAATTAATTAGTGGAAACTTACGGCTAGTTGTTTCAATCGCTAAAAAGTTTTTAGGTAGAGGAATGTCGTTTTTAGATTTAATTCAAGAAGGTAATATTGGATTGATGAAAGCTATTGAAAAATTTGATTATTCTAAAGGTTTTAAATTTTCAACTTATGCTACTTGGTGGATTCGTCAAGCGATTACAAGAGCGATTGCAGACCAAGCTAGAACGATTCGTATTCCTGTTCACATGGTTGAAACCATTAATAAAATGACTCGCATACAACGTCAAATGACACAAGAATTAGGAAGAGAACCATCTGCAGAAGAAATTGCTAAACGTATGGATTGTGATATTACCCCTGAAAGAGTAAGACAAATTCAAAGAATTAATTTGGAACCAGTTTCTTTAGAAACTCCTATTGGGGAAGAAGATGATTCACACTTAGGAGATTTTATTGAAGACAAAGAAGTCGTTACGCCTAATGAATACGCTAGTAATGAATTGCTCAAAAATGAACTACAACGTATTTTAAATGACTTAACTCCACGCGAAGCCAAAGTTTTAAAATTACGTTATGGTCTTGAAGATGGAAGACCACATACATTAGAAGAAGTAGGAAAAGAGTTTAATGTTACTCGCGAAAGAATTCGTCAAATTGAAGCAAAAGCTTTGCGTAAACTACGTCATCCAACGCGTTCTAAAAAACTTGGCGATTGGAGAATGTAATTGATTTGTGCTTTACCTAATCGACTAAAAGCAATAGCCGATTTAATAAATCAAGTTGACTTAGTTGCAGATGTTGGAACAGATCATGGCTTATTACCCATTTATTTAATTCAAAATCAAATAGCCAAAAAAGTATATGCAAGCGATATTGCCATTTTACCACTTAATAAAGCAAAAGAAAATATTGCAAAATATGGCTTGAATGAAAAAATTTATCCCATTTTAAGCGATGGGTTAAAGGCGATTCCGTTTGATGTAGAGGTTGTTGTGATTGCAGGAATGGGAGGCCATTTAATAGCAAACATTATTCAACATCGCCAAGTAAACTATCCAACTTTAATATTACAAGCGAATTCTCATGTGGAGATTTTACGTAAAGAATTAATGAATGCATCTTATGAAATTGTAAATGAAAAAATTGTCTTGGATAAAGGAAAATATTATGAAATTATTAAAGCCCAAATTTCTTCAAAAAAAATAAATTATAGTGATATAGATTTAAAATATGGACCGATTTTATTACAAAATAAAGATGATTTATTTATAAAAAAATATAAAACAATATTGCATCAATATGAGACGATTTTAAAAGAATTAAATAAAGATTCAAATGATTTTTATACGATAAAAAATAAAATACAAGAAATAAGAAAAATTATGAGTTAAATCATAATTTTTTTTATAAACAAAAAAGGATTGCAGATGCAACCCTTAATGTTTTTTTACTTAATTCCGTATTTTTTATTGAATTTATCAACACGTCCATCTGCTTGAGTAAAACGTTGTTTACCAGTGTAGAATGGGTGACAGTTTGAACAAGTATCTACTTTTAAGTCTTTAACTACAGATCCTGTTTCAAATTCATGTCCACAAGTTGAACATTTAACAATCACTTTTTGATAATTAGGATGTATTTTTTCTTTCATTTGTATTCTCCTTCCGCCTTAGATATTCTTGCAACCTAAAGTAAGTCCGCAATTTAATATAACATATTTAATGAAAAAAAACAAGATGATTTTTTTGTTTTTAATGTCATTTTATTAAAATAATCTTGTTTAATAGTATGAAAAAATAAAAAAAAATGCTATAATATTTAAAAATGATTATGGGGTGAATTTTTATGTTTTTATTAAGCAAAAAGCAAAGAGCAATAAAAAAACTTGAAGATAGCCAACAATTACTCGATGACAAAAAAAATTTAATCGAATTAGACTTTAAACGATTAGAAGTTATGGCAAGTGCTAATGAAGATTTTGTTGTGGATTATGAAGAAATAAAGGTTCTTTATGAGCAATTGTTAGTAAATGATCATCATTCTTTAACAAGCCGAAAAGAAACATTGCTTACACGTTTTAATTCATCTAAATTAAACAAAGACATTTATGAATATACAAAACAATATGAAAAAGATTTAAATACATATCACAAAAAAGTGTGTAATTTGTATGAACGATGCGAAAATATTTTTGAACCAAGTATTTCGCTTCGTAATCGCAACGTTCAATTAAAGGAAAACTATCGAGAAATATTAAATGATTTAGACTATTATCATGCTAGTTTAGAGGGTTGTTTAGAAGCATTTAATCAATTCTTAGAAAGTATTGAAGATAAATTTGATCGTTTAGAAACACTTTTAAATACGGGATATTTTCAAAAAGCCGACGAATTATTACAAATCATCAATGATGATTTATTATTAATCCATGGACATATTGGAAAAATTGCAGAATATAATACGATTGTAAGAAAATCGCTTCCGGAACGTTTAGAAGAATTACTTAATAAAGAAGTTCAATTAACATTTAGTGGTTATTTTATTAGTCATTTAAAGATTAAAGAGTTAGTGGCAACTATTTATAACATGCTTGATATTATTAAAGGAAATTTTGCTAAATTAAAATTTGGCGGCTTTGAAGATCAATATAATGAGATTGAAGAAAAATTAACTTTACTTTCGAATGCTTTAGATGATGAAGTGTCTTGTAAAATTAATTTCGATGAACATTATCAAGAAGTATTAAAAAAAGTACAATTAGTAGAAGCTGAATTTATAAAAATAAAAAGACAATATAATGAAGCAAAAGAATATTATTTTATAGATGAAATGATTGAACAAAGATTTATTAAATTTCAAAATTCAGCAGCAAGTTTATCCGATAAAAAGAGAGATTTTGAAGGTTTTATATTTTCTAACTCACGTAATCCGTACTCATTTATGATAAAGAAAATGAATTTAATTCAACTTGAAACACAAGAAATTGAATTAGAAGTGACTTTCTTTAAAAATTATTTTATTAATTTAAAAAATTATGCAGAAGAAATTTTTATTAAAGAAAATGAACTTACAGTTGAATTAATTAAGACGATTGGAAGTATTCGTAAAAGTAATAATTTAATTATTTTAGAAAATTTTGAAAATGAAATTCATCAATCATTCCATAATCTTTATTTAATTCGTCAAGAATTAAAACAATTGCCAATTAAAGTAACATATATTAAAGAAAAATTTAATCGCGTTTATCATGAAGTGAATACATTATGTCAAATATTGCAACAAAGAGTTCAAGAAGCTCAATTAGCATTGCAAGCGATATTATATGCAAATCAGTTGCGCAGTGAATTTAATGAGGTAGAAAAAGTTTTACAAGAAGCCGAATGTAAGTATCAGCAACAACAATATAAAGAAACTTCTGAAATTGTAATTAATATATTAAAAGAATATCATCCAGCCGCTTATGCCATTCTTGGAGGAAAATAAGATGGAACTATATTTAGATAACGCTTCGACTACTTGCGTGGACACTGAAGTAAAAGACTTATACATTTCTTTATTAAATAAATATTATGGTTCCACCGGTTCTTTACATAAAATGGGTGAAGAAGCTTTATTTTTAGAAACGAATGCAAAAAATGACATTGCTGCTTTATTAAACGTTCAGCCAAGTGAAATCTATTTTAATTCAGGAGCAACAGAAGGAAATAATTACGCTATTAAAGGTGTGGCTTTTCAATATCAAAATCGTGGAAGAACTATTATCACTTCAAAGGTTGAACATCCAAGTGTTCTAGAATGTATAAAGCAATTAGAAAGGGATTTTCATTTTCATGTCATTTATTTAGATGTAGATGAAAATGGAGTAATTAATTTGCAAGATTTAAGCAAATCACTTAATAATGATGTTATATTAGTCTCAATTATGTATGTAAATAATGAAGTAGGATCGATTATGCCAATAGATGAAATCAAAAAAATGATTTCAAAGTATCCAAAAATTATTTTTCATAGTGATGTCACACAAGCGATTGGAAAATGTTCTATAGATTTTCAAAAGTTAGATCTTGCAACGATGTCATCTCATAAAATTCATGGAATGAAAGGTTGTGGCTTTTTATATAAAAAAGATAAAGTGACACTCTATCCTCTAATTAATGGTCATCCAGCAAGGAATACTTTGCGAGCGGGAACGAGTAATTGGATAAGTAATGTCACAACTGCTTTGGCTTTAAAAAAAGCGTATAAAAAACGTATTGAAAAACAAAAGTTGATTTTAGAAACAAGGCAAAAAATAATTAAACTTCTTAATGAAATAAAAGAAGTAAGTATAAATACAAGTTCACAATATTCTATTCCAAATATTTTAAATTTCTCTTTAAAAGGTTATAATCCTGAGGTAATTATTCGAGCATTATCTTTAAAAGGAATTTATGTTTCATCTAGAAGTGCATGTAGTGTAGAAAAAAAAGATCAAGTTTCTTCTACTTTAGTAGCCATGCGTAAGGACATGGAAAGTTGTATTTCTTCAATTCGAGTAAGTTTTGAAAAAGCTTTAAATGAAGAAGAGATTCAGTATTTTATTGATTCTTTAAAAGAAGTGATTTCAAATATAAGAAAGTAGGTATAAAATGCTATATACAGATATTATGATTCGTTATGGCGAATTAACATTAAAAGGAAAAAATCGTAAAGATTTTATTGATTGTCTATTTACAAATGTTAAAAAAGCATTTTTAGATTTTTCATCTTTGACTTTTGAAAAACAATATGATCGCATGTATATTCATTTAAATGAATGTCAAGATATAAATGAAATGATTAGAAGATTGCGATTTATATCGGGTATTTCTAGCTTTTCTCTTGTAAGTAAAGTGAATAAAGAGATGGAAGAAATTCAAAATATGACTTTAGCCATTTTAAAAGAACAATTAGATGACAATGTAAAAACTTTTAAAGTAGTGGCTAATCGTAGCGATAAATCATTTCCAATTATTTCTGATCAAATCAATCGAAATGTTGCGGGAGTGATTTTAAGAAATACTTCTTTAAAAGTGGATGTTCATCAACCCGATGTCAAAATCAAAATTGAAGTACGTTTAGATGCGTGTTATATTAGTATTAAAAATTATGAAGGTTTAAAAGGCTTTCCTTTAGGAATTGGGGGAAAAGGACTTTTAATGATAAGTGGTGGTATTGATTCTCCTGTTGCTGGCTTTTTAATGATGAAAAAAGGTGTAAAAATTGAAGCCATTCATTTTTCTAGTCCACCCTATACAAGTGAAATGGCTATTTACAAAGTAAAAACTTTAATCAAGTCACTTGCAAAAATACAAGGAGATATCAAATTATATGTGATTCCTTTTACGGAACTACAATTAAAAATTTATGAAGTTTGCGGAGATGCTTATGCAATAACGATTATGCGTAGAATGATGTATCGTATTGCAGATATAGTAGCTAAAAAAGATAATTGTTTGTGCATTATTAATGGAGAAAGTGTAGGCCAAGTTGCATCTCAAACGTTGCAAAGTATGCAAGTAATTAATGAAGTAAGTAATAGTGTAATTATTCGACCTTTGGCAATCATGGATAAAAATGATATTATTCAAATTGCTAAAGAAATTAATACATATGCGACATCTATTTTGCCATATGAAGATTGTTGTACAATTTTTGATCCCAAGAATCCAACAACAAAGCCAAAATTAAAAGAATGCTATTTCTTAGAAGAAAAATTCGATTTTACTTCTATGATTGAAAAATGCATTCTTGAAGCAAAGGTTGAATATATAAAAGTTGATGATTAAAAAAAGCCGATACAATCGGCTTTTTTTT
>CAJJXN010000024.1 GCA_905197115.1 uncultured Bacillota bacterium
CTTGCATGTATTAGGCACGCCGCCAGCGTTCATCCTGAGCCAGGATCAAACTCTCTTATTCTTTTATTCGTTAACCTATTCCTAGGTTCTCTCTCGTTTGATTCTGTGCTTCTCTTTTTTTCTTTTTTTCTTTCGAAATCGACGTTTTTTTTCGTTTCTGTCTAGTTTTCAAAGATCTCTCGCTTGGGCTCTCTCACCCGAGCGCTTTATTAATATACCATCCATTCCTTCTATTGTCAACTCTTTTTTTATCTTTTTTTTATTTTTTTGTTTAAAGAGTTATATCAACCCTATAATATATGTTTAGTACTTATAAATTATTACTATCTATATATATAGTAAATGGACCATCATTAATTAATTCCACTTCCATTTCGGTTTGAAAAACTCCTTCTTTTACTATCATATTCAAATTTTTAAGCATTTGATTAAACTTTAAATAAAAATCTTTAGCCATTTGAGCATTCATTGCATTAGAAAAGCTAGGTCGTCTTCCATCTAACATTGCACATAATGTAAATTGCGAAATCGATAAAATTTCATATTTTTTATCTAATATAGATAAATTTGTTTTTCCATTTTCGTCTTGAATAATTCGCAAATGCGCAATTTTAGATGCCATTTTTTGCAAAATTTCTTCGGTATCATTTTTTTCGATTCCAACAAATAATAAATAACCCATACCAATTGAAGAAACAATTTCTTCATTCACTCTCACTTTTGCCTTTTTTACAACTTGAATGAGCACTTTCATTTTCATCACCATTTTAATTTTAACATCTTTGATTGATTATAAAAAGAGAATAATTTAAAATAAAAAAAGGAGGGATGAACATGAAACAACCTTTAGCTTATCGCATGCGTCCAACATCTTTACAAGAAATTTTAGGACAATCTCATATTTTAGGAGAAAACAAATTTCTAACCAAAATGTTAAACAATCAAACTTTATGTTCTATTATTTTTTATGGTCCTCCAGGAACTGGAAAAACAACACTTGCTATGGTAATTGCTACCACACTAAATAGTCCTTATCATTTGCTCAATGCCGTTACCTGTAATAAAAAAGATTTAGAAGGGGCGATTTTTGAAGCAAAAATGCATGGCAGTTTAATATTAATCATTGATGAAGTACATCGTCTTAACAAAGATAAGCAAGATATTTTACTTCCTCATATTGAAAATGGAACCATTATTTTATTAGGAGCAACCACTTCAAATCCTTATCATTCTATAAACAAAGCAATTCGTTCAAGATGTCATCTCGTCGAAATTAAATCTTTAAAGCAAGAAGATATTAAAGTGGCAATTTTACGTGCTTTAAAACATAAAGATGGTTTAAATAATCAATATAAAATAAACGAAGATGCTTTAGAAGCATTAAGTAGATTATGTGGTGGTGATTTACGTTTTGCTTTAAATAAACTAGAAATTGCGGCATATAATAGTAATCAAGAGGGAGTCATCACCCTTGAAAATATTCACGATATTTGCCAACAAGCAAATTCACTACTAGATAAAGATGAAGATGGTCACTACGATGCGGGTAGCGCTTTACAAAAATCAATTAGAGGAAGCGATGTGGACGCGTCATTGTATTATTTGGCTCGACTTATAGCTTACAATGACTTAGATTCAATTGAACGTCGCTTATTAGTTACTGCATATGAAGATATTGGATTAGCCAATCCAAGTGCTGTAGATCGCACCTATAACGCCATCCAAACAGCTAAAATTGTTGGTTTTCCAGAAGCAGCCATACCATTAGGTTTTGCCGTTGTTGATTTAGCTTTATCTCCAAAAAGCAAATCCTCTACCAACGCGATTCATAAAGCAATTAATCTAGTAAACGAGCAAAATTTTCCAATTCCGGAATATTTACGTTTGAGTCCTGTTGGTTTATCTAAAGAAGATCAATATGATTACGCAGATTCTTCTATTTGGGAAAAGATACAATATCTACCCTCTTTAATTAAAGATATGCAATTTTATGAGCCTAATTTCCAAAGTGGTCCTTATGAACTTTCTTTAATTAAGCATTATCAACAATTAAAAAACATTTCGCGCACACCAAGATTAAGAGATTTAAAAAAGAAATAGTCCTTTCATATCATGAAAGGGCTTTTAGTTTACATATACTTATTTGAGGTGTGACATATGAAGCAAATAAACAAAATAATTTTAGGCGTATTTTTTATTTTATTAACTTGCTTTGCTTTTTATTATAGTCAATTTACTACCAAACAATTTGAGCAGACTCTCCAATTAATATTACATGTAATTATTCCTTCTTTAACACCTTTTATGATTTTAATTCATTTCTTAATACTATTTAATGGCATTGACTTACTTGGATATGTACTTCAATTTATCAGTTATCCCATTTTTAAAATCAGTGGTTATGGGGCTATAATTATTGTGACTTCTATTTTTGGAGGTTTCCCTTATTCAGCGATTATGGCATGCGAATTAATCAAAGAAAAGAAAATCGAAAATAAAGAAGCTGAACGAATCGTCAAATATATCTTTTTTCCATCGCTTGCCTTTATGTTATCTACTTTATTAAATGTCAATTTAACACATCAAAAAGAATTTCAACTTGTAACCATTGCCGTTTATTTAGCGGGATTTTTATTATTATTTTTAACAAAAAATAAAACGCAAAAAAAAGAAGTTTTTACAAAGCAAGAGTTACTTTTTAAACTTCAACAATCACAAATTCCTCAATTGACCAATTCATTTTTAAAAATAATTGACTCAACGCTTAAATCTTTAGTCAACATTTCATTTTCAATTTTAATTTTTTCCATGTTAAAGAGTTATCTTTCGTTTCTTTTTCATGATCAATTATTATTTTTAATCTCTGGACTTTTTGAATTTTCTGGAACATCTATCTCAATTTTGTTAATTCATAATTTATCTTTTTCTCATTATATAATTTTGACTTTTATTCTTTCTTTTTCGGGTTTTAGCGTCTTTTTTCAAGCATTGCCTTATTTAAAAAATACGGATTTGACCTTAAAAAAGATTATTATTTCACGTTTTATTACGGCTTTAACAAGTATCGTTATTTTTAGCCTTCTTTATTTTATTTTCGTATAAGAATATTTAAAATCGTATCCCCATACTTATATTTTTTTAGATGATAATGTTCATTTAACTCTTCATTGATTTGATTTTCAATATTGCTTTCATAAACTATCATTCCATTTTTAGACAACATCTCTTTTTCTTCAATTATTTCGATTAATTCTAAAATAATTTTATAACGATAAGGAGGATCTAAAAAAATTACGTCAAACGTTTCTTCTATTATTTTTAAAGCTTGATGATAATCCATTAAATACACACTTGTTTGATTTTGAATTTTGAGTGTTTGTATGTTTTCTTTAATACAACTAATTGCATTTTTATCATTATCTACAAACACACATTGACATGCCCCTCTTGAAATGGCTTCAATACCCAAATTGCCACTTCCAGCAAATAAATCAAGACATTTTGCATGATTGATTTGATATCCAATTATATTAAAAATACTTCCTTTTACTTTATCACTTGTTGGTCGAGTATGAATACCATTTGGAGCTTTAATCAATCTACTTTTATATATTCCTGCAACTATTCTCATTTTTTTCACTTCCTACGTATAAACTTTTATTTTAAGGGTAAGATATAAATGCATCTAACAAGATGCAAAATTCCCCCTCACATTTCTTGTTGTTTCTTCTTTCCCTATTTTTTTAAAATGTCCTCCCCAGACATTTTAAAAGCCATGAAGATATCATCTGTGGAAATCAAGTCCTTAAAGATGATATCTTTTAATTTATAAGTTAGTTTTTCAAATTCAAGAAAAGCTTCTTTATATTTTTTTATAATCGGATGAGTGTCTATTTTTAATTTTGTTTCAAATAACTCATTTAGATTCTTTTTTGTTTTTTCATAAGTGTATTTTTGTTGAATTTGTCGGTACGTTAAAAAGATAGAAGATAGTTCTGAATTTTTTTTCATTTCTTCTTCTATTTTTTTTAATTGTATATATTCATTCGTTTGCTTGACTTTATCATGTAACTGATAGGCTTCATCTATTACTTCATTTAGTTCCATGTTCAATTTCTCCTATCTTTTTAAAAAACCTTCGGCTAAATTAATAAAAGCATTAATATCATCTATCTTGTCAATCATTCGTTTTTTTCTTCCTACTTTATAATCTGCCAAAAAAGCTTTAAACTGTTCGGGATGACGTGATAAAATCCGATGCCAAACCGGATTCTCTCTTAAATAATACCAGTAATCTATGTTTGTGTCGAGTTGATTTATAATTTCGCTACGCATTAATCATTATATCTCCTAAAAGGTTTAATTCGCATGGAAGGTAATCTTCCACTTCCCCCACTTGGTCGAAGTTCATCAATCATTCCAACAATTTTTTTAACATTATCCAATCCTTCACTAATTTTTTTTGTGTCAATTTTTTGTAAAGATTTTACAATGCGCGAAACATGATCTTCATTGCCTTTTTCATCTTTTTGAGTCGTAGTTTCTTCAATTTCTTTTTCCTCTTCTTTTTCTTCTTCTGGCTGCTTAAAAAACTCATGTTCTTCTCCAAAAATATCATAAGTTTCATATAATGTTTGCCAACTAATTTTGCCATCTTTAACTTCTTTAGCTAAATAAGGCTTATCCTTAACAAATTTTTTAAATTGTTCAAGTTTGCTTTCCATTTTCTATCACCACTATATCATATGCAATAGCCTAGCAAAACTCTTCTTTTTTTTAAAATACAATATGTGTGACAAAGGTAAAATAAATTACTATCGCCGCTGCATCTACAATTGTTGTAATTAAAGGTGCAGCCATAACAGCAGGGTCTAATTTTAGTTTTTTCGCTAAGATAGGTAAAGAAGCACCTAAACTTTTAGCAATTACAATTGTGGCAACTAATGCTAAACTTACAGATAAAGCAATCATATAAGGGTTATAACCATCCGGAACCTTGCTAAAAAAGGCTATACGAAAAAAATTAAATCCAGCTAAAACCAAACTTACAAGTAAACTAACTCGAAACTCTTTCCACCAAATTTTAAACCAATCTTTTGTCGTAATATCACCTGTAGTAAGCCCACGAATTACCATTGTGCTACTTTGATTACCACAGTTTCCTCCCGTATCATTTAGCATTGGTACAAATGTGACAAGTAAAGGCAAGGTCGAAATTCCTGCCTCATAATAACCTAATAAACTTCCTGTAATAATACCTGATATCATTAATACAATTAACCAAACTATGCGATTTTTAAATAGGGTAAATACTTTAGTTTCTAAATAAGGTTTGTCTGATGGAAGCATAGCTGCCATTTTTTCAAAGTCTTCCGTAGCTTCTTCTTGTAAGACATCCACCGCATCATCGACAGTTACTACTCCGACTAAACGTTTTTCATTATCCACTACTGGTAAAGCAAATAAGTCATATTTAGAAAATAATTTAGCAACAGTTTCTTTGTCTTCATTCGTCGTCGTAGAAATCACATTTGTATCCATTAAATCTTCGATAATTTCATCATCTTTTGCCATTAAAATAGTCTTAACAGCGATCGCTCCCTCTAAAATTCGATTCTTATCTAATACATAGCAAGTATAAGTTGTTTCTTTATTTTTACATGTCTTTCGTATTCTTTTAATTGCTTCTTCTACTGTCATCCCTTTTTTTAAATCCATGTATTCAGCCGTCATAATAGAGCCAGCACTATCTTCTTCATACTTTAGAAATTGATTAATTAATGAGCGCGTTTCAGAAGATGAATTTTGCAATACTCTTCGAACAATAATCGCTGGTGCTTCATCTAACATATCTACCGCATCGTCGATAAATAAATCTTCAACAATTGTTTTTAACTCTTTATCCGTAATACGATTAACAATGAATTGTTGTGTTTCGGAAGATAAAAAAGAAAAAACGTCAGAAGCAATATCTTTAGGTAACGTACGAAATGCTAATATAATTTGCTCATCATTTAAATTTTCGATAAAATGTGCAATATCAATTTCCGGAATTTCTATAATTTTTTCGCGATATTCACGATATTTTTTTTGATTTAATAATTCTTCAAAAATTTCAAAATTTTCCATTTTATTTACCCCTTTCAAAAACGAAAAAAACGTGAAGAAACTTCACGTCCGTGGAATAAATAAAAAATGGTTAAAGAACAATGGATTTATTTAGACCACGTCGACTTATTTTTATGCTACTTCGCCCAAACTCATCCATGATTCTCACCTACCTTTAATCTTAATTTAATTATAATTTTTCTTTTTTCATAATGCAATCTTTTTTCATTTTGTTTTTAGAAAAAAAAAATGTTTTAAATATTGGTTTATCAAGTATCCACAATAAAGAAGGAAGTAAAAATAAAATCATGATAATAGATACAATCGTTCCTCTTCCAAGTAAAAAACCAATGGACGAAATGGCTAATTCAGAAGATATAAAACCAACAATAAAGCCAGCCACGACTAAAATACTTCCTGATGTTAATATCGTAGGCAAAGTACTTTTAATTGCATATTGAATTGATTCTTCTTTTTCTTTTGTTTTGCGTGCATATAAATATTTGCTAGTTAAAATAATACCATAATCAATTGTAGCCCCCATTTGAATGCAAATACATATCAAATAAGACATAAAAAAGATTGGAGTATGCGTCAAATAGGAAATCGACATAGATATATAAATGGCTCCTTGAATAACAAACACTAAAATTATTGGTAATAATAAAGATTTAAAAGTTAAAAATAAGATTAAAATAATGGCTATAATGGTAATTAAATTCACTTTCAACAAATCACTTTGAAAAGAATTTTGAATATCATAAGAAACCATGTTTTGACCGGCTAAATAGTTTTCTTTATAAATTTGATTTACTTCTTCTTTAATTTTTTTAATCGCTAAATGATTATTTTTATCTTGAGGTGTTATTTTTAAAGACAAAATCATTCGTGAATAAGTTAGCCCATTAAAAGAGTGTACACCTTGTCGAACAATATGGGCTGTTTGATGAAAGCTTAAAATAAATTCATTATTTACTTCATACAATTGAATGATTTTATCGATTAATTGTTGTTGCTTTGTAGAAAGTTTTAAATAAAAATTAGAATCTTCTTTTACCTGCTTTATAAAATCAATTGCAGTCATTGTTTGGACATTTCTTTTTGCATATAAAGCTTGAACAAAACTTCTATTAATAATTGTGTTATCTAATTTTAAAGTTTCAAGCATTTCTAAAGAAGATAGTTCTTTACTTTCAATTTTAAGTAAATAATCATCTATCGTTAAAACAACATGATATAATAATTCACTTTCTTCATCTAATTCAAAGAATTGATAAAGAAGTGATATATCTTCAAGTGACATATTCGTGATAGCAGTTATTTGATTGATATTGACTTCTTCTATTAATTGTTTTATATCACTCATCGTCGTCACATCTTGAACAATATTTAAATTATCAATTTTAATTTGCATTAACTTTTCTTTTAATTGCGCTTGTAATTGATAATCTTGTTTACTACTAGCTAGTGGTAAAAGAAGGACCATTTGATTCGATTCACCGAATTTTTCTACAATTTGCTCGTGATCATTATTGTTGGTTTTATAAGAAAATATATATTCATTTTTTGTTTGCAAAACAAAACCTATTCCAATCAAAATAACAAACAAAGTTGTAATCACGATTTTTCCTTTTTTTACGAGTAGTTGAATCCAATTTCCTTTTAAAGGAAGTGGTTTATGCTTTAATTTTAATAAAGGTCGTCTAAACAATAAAATAAGTCCAGGCATTATTAAAAAAACAGATAACATACTACAAATAATTCCTTTAGATAATACCATTCCAATATCAAAACCAATGGTAAAACTCATAAACATTAAAGCTGATAAACCAGCAATTGTAGTTAATGCACTTGAAAAAATTGACATAATGGAATGTTTAAGAGCATGAATAATAGCATTTTTTTCGTCTTCCTTTTGTAGATTTTCTTCATAAGCGTGCAATAAAATAATGGAATAATCCATGGCTAAAGCCAACTGCAAAATAGCTTGTACAGATTGTGTAATATAAGATATGGACCCAAAAATCAAATTTGTACCCATATTAATTAAAATAGATATACCTATCACTAAAATAAAAATAACCGGTTCAAACCAAGAATGAGATGTTAAAAACAAGACAATTAATACGATTAAACAAGCGACAATCATAATAATTTGAATTTCTTTTCCAATATTATTTTCAATATTTAAAGAATTAACACTTGCACCACTCATACAAATATGATAATCTTTTAAAACTTCTTTGATTTTTATAACTGTATCTTGACTTTCTTTATCATAATCTCCCGTATTTAACATAATGGAAAGGAGTGCAAAAGTTTGATCATGATCTTCTATATAATGTTTATTTTCATCATAAGTGACCATGGCAATGCCCTCTATTGACTCAATTTTAGATTTTATGTTAAGAATTTCCTCTCTCTTTTCATCTTTAATCATAATTTGTACTTGACTCGTTGAAGAAAATTCATTTTCCATAATCTCCAATGCTTGCTTTGTTTCTGTATCTTTTGACAAATAAGTGGACAAATCATAATTGATGTGAGTATAACGCATGCCTATAAAAGACAATATTAAAAACGCAAAAAAGATTCCAAAAAAGAGGTAACGTTTCTGAACAATGAATTTTGCTATTTTCCCCATCATTCTCGCCTCCTACAATTTTTTATTATATCTTATTTTTTATTGAAATTAAAATAAATAAGATTAATCTTTTTCTTTTAAGATTAAATCTGGCTTTTTTAAAAGAACTTTCATATTTGCTTTAATCGATTCTAATATAAAAACGTTACTCCCTATTGTTACATTTTTTCCAATAATGGTATTTCCTCCTAATATTGTAGCATTTGCATAAATAACAACATCATCCTGTATCGTTGGATGACGTTTTTTCCCTTTTAATTCTTGACCTTTTTCTAAAGACAATGCACCTAAAGTTACTCCTTGGTATATTTTTACTCGATTTCCTATAATAGTAGTTTCTCCAATTACAATTCCTGTTCCATGATCAATAAAAAAAGAATGGCCAATACTAGCTCCTGGATGAATATCGATTCCCGTTTTATTATGAGCCAATTCAGATAGCATTCGAGGAATAAAAGGAACATCTAGTAAATAAAGTTCATGAGCAATTCGATAAATTGTGATTGCATATATTCCTGGATAAGATACAATGATTTCCTCGATACTATTTGCTGCAGGATCCGCTTGTAGTGTTGCAATTAAATCATCTTTCATTTTCTTTTTAATATATGGAATTTTTTTTAAAAACTTAACCGCACATAGAGAATCCGACTTTACTTTTTGAATTTCACTTTCTAACATGGAAAGGACTTCCAATTTTAATATTTTTGTGCTTTCCTTTTTATTTTTTAACACTTTTGGATAAATTAGTTTAAAAAGATTTTGAATAATTTGTCTTAAATTATCTAAAGATGGAATTTCAGGATATTTTAATTTAAATTTCATTTACTTTCCTCCTCTTTAAACAAAGAAGTAGATAAGTACCGCTCTCCACTATCAGGAAATAATATCACAATTTTACTATTCTTATGCTCTTTTGCCAATGTAATAGCCGCCGCCATAGTGGCTCCTGAGGACATTCCTACACACATTCCTTCTTTTTTAGCTAACATATTAGCTGTTTTATATGCTTCTTCATCGGATATCGATATGATTTGGTCAATTAAATTAAGATCTAATATTTTAGGGCAAAATCCAGAGCCGATTCCTTGAATGTGATGTTTACCTACTTTTCCCTCACTTAAAAATGGCGAACCTTTTGGCTCAACACCAACAATTTGAATTTTTGGATTCTTTTCTTTTAAATATTTTGCTACTCCAGTAATGGTTCCACCTGTCCCAATACTTGCTACAAAATAATCTATATCTTGATTCATTTGATTAAATATTTCTGGACCTGTCGTCAAATAATGAGCATTGACATTCTCTTCATTTTCAAATTGATTCAATAAAAAAGAGTTAGGAATTTCTTTTAAAAGTTCATACGCTTTATGAATTGCTCCAGGGACTCCTAATTTTTTATTTGTTAATATAATTTTAGCTCCATAAGCTTTTAATAAAATTAACCTTTCTTCGCTCATTCCCTCTGGCATGACAATAATGACTTTACATTTTTTTATTGCTCCATAACAGGCTATGCCAATTCCTGTATTGCCGCTTGTTGCTTCAATAATTGTATCTTTTTCTTTAAGTTGTTTTTTTAAAAAGGCTGTATCAATCATTTGTTTTGCAATGCGATCTTTCACACTTCCAGCCGGATTAAAATATTCAACTTTCGCATATATTTTGGTTTTGTTTTCTAAATTATAATTAGATAGTTCTACGATAGGAGTATTTCCTACACAATCGAAAAGATTTTTATAAATCATCCTATTTTCTCCTTTACTACTCTAATATATGAAAAAAGACGAGAAAAACATCATTTAATTTTATGTTTATTTATGTTAAAATGTTACACAGAAATGAGGGATATAAAATGACGCTTACGCAACGATTTTTAAAATATGTCGCAATGGATACGCAAAGTGATGAAAACTCTTCTACCATTCCAAGCACTAAAAAACAACTCGTTTTAGCCAATGAACTTTTAAACGAGTTGAAACAAATGAATATTCACAATTCTTATATAGATGAATATGGTATTGTCTATGCATTTATTGATGCCAATAATCACTCAAATAAAAAAATTGGATTAATTGCTCATATGGATACTTCTCCCGATATGAGCGGAAAAAATGTCAAACCACAATTAATTAAAAACTACGATGGTTCATCAATTGTATTAAATAAAAAATTAAATATATGGATGGATCCTGCTCTTTTTCCATCTTTAAAAGAATGCATAGGCGACGATTTAATTACAACCGATGGTACTACTCTTTTAGGCGCAGATGATAAAGCTGGAATTGCTATTATTATGACTTATTTAGATTATGTTATGACCACTCCAAATTATTTGCATGGCAAAATTTGCGTAGCTTTCACTCCAGATGAAGAAATTGGTAAAGGAGCAGATCATTTTAATGTCAATAAATTTGATGCTGATTTTGCTTATACAATTGATGGAGGTTCCATTCATGAAATTAATTATGAAAATTTCAACGCTGCTAGCGCAAAAGTAGTAGTTAAGGGAAATAGCATTCATCCTGGAAGTGCCAAAAATAAAATGCTCAATTCTATATTAATTGCGAATGAATTTAATGATTTATTGCCATCTGATGCAATTCCATCCAAAACAGAGGGATATGAAGGATTTAATCATCTTTGCGATATTTCGGGTAATTGTGAAGAAACGATAATGCATTATATTCTTCGAAATCATGATTTAAATTTATTACAGCAACAAAAAAATGACTTTTTTAAAGCCATGAAAACAATAAATGACATATACCCTTCTAAGCCAATTACATTAAAAATACAAGATAGTTATTTTAATATGAAAGAACTCGTTTTAAA
Organism: uncultured Bacillota bacterium; assembly: GCA_905197115.1. Lineage (GTDB taxonomy): Bacteria > Bacillota_I > Bacilli_A > RFN20 > CAG-631 > Caccosoma. Next base: position 11,588 of record CAJJXN010000024.1, read on the forward strand.
AAATCCTGATGTTTTAAACACAATTTATTTGGCATATCAAGAATTAAATATTGATTATGAAGTTACTCCTATTAGAGGTGGAACAGATGGCGCGAGATTAACATTTGAAGGCTTGCCTACTCCGAATTTAGGAACAGGAGGATATAATTGTCATGGTAAATATGAATTCGTATCCATTAATCAAATGGAGCAAATGGTAGAAATTATTAAAAAAATCTTTTAAATAAAAATAGAATGATGTTTCATTCTATTTTTTTCTTATACTACATTTAAAAGCTAATTCTATTTATTACTTATCTATAAAATAATATAGCCAAAGATGGAAACGAATTGTAGGACAGTACCTAAAAATACAAATAAATGCCAAATACTATGAATATATTTTTTCTTTTTTCCAAATGCATAAAATATGACCCCTATTGTATAAGATATGCCTCCCCCTAATAAATATAAAAATCCCGGACCTTTCCATATTTTTAGTAATGGGACAATTAAAAAGATTACACACCATCCCATTATAATATATAAAATCATCGATAAAATTTTTATAGACATTTTATGCATATTGATGGCATTAAATACAATTCCAACAATAGCAGAAATCCAAACCGCTGCTAGCATAACGATTCCCCACCACTCATGTCGAAGTAAAATTACGCAAATCGGTGTATAAGTACCTGCAATTAATAAATAAATGGTACAATGGTCAAAAATACGAAATACTTTTTTGGCACGATTTCGTCTTAAAAAATGATAAATTGCACTCATTGTATATAATAAAATAATACTAGCTCCATATATAATTACACTTATAATACTAAAAGCATCATGTCCTTTTAAAATCGCAAAGACAAGTCCTAATATTAAAGCAATGATACCAAACGCTCCTCCAACAATATGAGAAACAGCATTGAAAATTTCTTCTCCCTTTGTGTATATCGGTAGATCTTTATTGACTACTTTCTTTTTTTTAGTTTCTAATTCCATGTTTTCACCTTCTTTTCGTTTTTGATATTATATCATTTTTTTTGAAAAAAAGGCAAAAAAAATAACCCATCCGGGTTCATCTATGCTAAACATTGAATATATCAATGGAATTGCTGTATATATAACATCACTTTTCAGTGATGGAATTTCTTGTGCTTATATATAATATAGAAATACAATTTATTTGTCAATAGTTTTTTATTATTTTTTTAAAAAAAGTGGCATAGATTTTTCTATACCACTTTTTATTCTTTATTTTTTAGATTGAATATATTCATCTATCGCTTTCGCAGCTGTTTTTCCAGCACCCATAGCTAAAATAACAGTAGCAGCACCAGTAACGGCATCGCCACCAGCATACACACCTTCACGAGAGGTTTTACCCGTTGCTTCATCCACGATGATTCCACCCCAGCGTTGTGTTTCAAGTCCGGAAGTTGTTGCTTTAATTAAAGGATTTGGAGATGTTCCAATCGACATTATGACACTATCGATATCTAATACAAACTCTGAGTTTTCTTTTACAATCGGTCTTCTTCTACCTGATTCGTCTGGTTCACCAAGTTCCATTTCTACACATTTAAGACCTTTTACAAATTTGTGCTCATCTCCTAAAACTTCAATTGGATTGGTTAAAAATTTAAAAATAATTCCTTCTTCTTTTGCATGTTCTACTTCTTCTAAACGAGCAGGCAATTCTTCTTCTGAACGTCGATAAACAATAAATACTTCTTCAGCACCTAAACGTTTCGCACTACGTGCAGCATCCATAGCCACATTGCCACCCCCGACAACAGCAACTTTTTTGGCATGTTGAATAGGAGTTGTACCATCTTCTTTATATGCCTTCATTAAATTTACACGGGTTAAAAATTCATTTGCAGAATATACACCATTTAAGTTTTCTCCTAAAATATTCATAAAACGAGGAAGTCCTGCACCAGAACCAATAAATACTGCTTCATAATGGTAATCATTCATTAACTCATCAATAGAAAGCACTTTTCCAATTACCATATTTGTTTGCACTTTCACGCCAATTTCTTTTAATGTCTCAATTTCTTTTTGTACAATTGATTTTGGCAAACGAAATTCAGGAATTCCATAAACTAATACTCCTCCTGCTAAATGAAGTGCTTCAAAAATAGTAACATCATAGCCTTTTTTAGCCAAATCTCCCGCACACGCAAGACCTGAAGGTCCAGAACCAATAATGGCTACCTTATGTCCATTCTTTTCCACATTTTTGGCAGCGTTTTTGATATTTTGATTGTGATAATCTGCAACAAATCTTTCTAATCGACCAATTGCAACTGGTTCTCCACGAAGTCCACGCACACATTTTTGTTCACATTGTGTTTCTTGAGGACAAACTCGTCCACATACTGCTGGTAAAGAACTAGAAAGTGAAATAATTTGATATGCTTTTTCAAATTCTCCTTGTGCTACTTGTTCTATAAATTCTGGAATATGAATATTCACAGGACAACCACTCACACAAGGTTTATGTTTACAATTTAGACAGCGCTTTGCTTCATCAATTGCTTGCTCGGCACTATATCCTAATGCAACTTCTTTAAAGTTTTTATTTCGAATGTCGGCCTTTTGAGTTGGCATTTCATTTTTTTTCAATGACATATTTGGCATATTATTTGACCTCCTTTTTAAATAAATTACAAGCATCTTCATGGGCTTTTCTTTCAAAAGGTTGGTACATCTTTGCTCTTTCAATGGATTCATCAAAATCCACTTCATGTCCATCAAAATCAGGACCATCTACACAAGCAAATTTTACTTTTCCTCCTACAGTCAAACGACAGCAACCACACATTCCAGTGCCATCAATCATAATCGGATTCATACTTACTATTGTTTTAACATTATATTCCTTTGTTAACTTGCAAACAAATTTCATCATCACAAGCGGTCCAATAGCAATCACTTCATCATATTTTTCCCCGTTGTCAAGTAATTCTTTTAAGGCAGCGGTTACCAATCCTTTTTTTCCATAACTTCCATCGTCTGTCATCATGAAAAGTTCACTACTTACCTTTTTAAATTCATCTTCCAAGATAATTAAATCTTTATTTCTAAAGCCAACAATAGAGTGAACAACAGCTCCTTGATTATGTAACTTTTTAGCGATTGGGTAGGCAATTGCACATCCCACTCCTCCTCCAATAACAGCAACTTTTTTTAAACCTTCTGTATGAGAAGGGACACCTAATGGACCGACAAAGTCACAAATAAATTCACCTTCATGTAAATGATTTAATTTTTCAGTTGTTGCTCCTACAACTTGAAAAATAATCGTAACAATTCCTTTTTCTCGATCAAAGTCAGCAATCGTTAAAGGAATTCTTTCTCCATCTTCATCTACTCGTAAAATAATAAATTGTCCAGGTTCAGCTTTTTTAGCAACAAATGGAGCATCGATTTCCATTAATGTTACAGTAGGATTTAATACTTTTTTCTTTAAAATTTTATACATTTTATATCCTCCATTTTCAATTTATTTAACTATCATCATTATACACCTTTTTATTTAAAGAAGAACTAAAAAATAGTTCTTTTTTGAATCATATTAAATTCTTTAATACTTTTGGAATATAGTTGATAACATCGGTGGCATTGACACTATATTCTCCCAATTCTTTACTTGCATAAATACCACACGCTCCTAATAAATAACTAGCAAGAGCACCGGATAACGCCAAATTTGAATGTTGAAAACAAGCCATTCCTGACAAGATTCCCGCCAAAACATCTCCACTCCCAGCTTTTGCTAAAGCGGGTGATCCCATAATATTCAAATAGGCTTGATTTTTATCCATAATTAGGGTTACTGCACTTTTTAAAATAAGCGTAATATCATAATTTTTTACAAAATCATTGGCTAATTGAAAAGTATTTTGTTTAACTTCATTCATTGATTTTTCGCATAATCTGGAAAATTCCATCAAATGTGGAGTTAAAATAATCTTACATTGTTTTGCTTTTAAAATATCTATACCATATTGGCTTAATGTATTTAAGCCATCTGCATCAATAATTAAAGTATTTTTAAAATTTTCACATAAATATTTTAAAATTTTATATACTTCTTTAGAAGTTGAAAGTCCCATTCCGATTGTAATGACATCGTAATGTAAGATCTTTTTTAAAGTTTTTTCATCATAAACAATTTTTCCTTTTTTATCTTTAAATAGAATATACGTATTTTCTAAATTTCTCAAAGCATAATTATCATATAATGATTTTAAAATACCAAGAGTGGCATATCCACATCCTACTTTTAAAGCAGAAAATGCATAACTAGATAATAAAATGGCTCCTGGCATTTCTTTGCATCCACCAATAAAAATACATCTACCATATGTCCCCTTATTAGTGTTATGTTTTCTTTCCTTATATAATAAATAAAAGTCGTTTTGAGTGATAATTTTACACAAATTATTTGTACTTGGCTTTAATTGTATGTCAATGACTTCTAAATTTTTATAAGCATCTAATCCATCATTTAAAAAATGACCTCTTTTTTTAAATTGAATCGCAAAACAAAGGTCACAATGAAAATAATCTTTTAAGATACATCCTGTATCTCCATTTATGCCTGTTGGTATATCAATTGATATTTTATACCCCTTCATTTTGTTTAAAGTTTGAATAAGCATTAAATCTTTTTCCTTTAAATCTTTATTAAGTCCAATTCCATACAATCCATCGACAAGAACATCATATGTATCATTTGTAATTGAAGAAATGATTTCACCTTTATATTTTTCTTTATTTATTCGCGTTTCGTTTAAAAGTGTATCTGTCTCATTAAAATATACTTGAACTTGATATTGATCTTCCCATAAATAACGGGCTAAAACGAATGCATCTCCACCATTTCCACCTTTTCCTGCAATGATCAAAAAAGAAGTCGATTTTAAAGGAAAGCGTTTTTTAATTTCTAAAAAGATATTTTTACCTGCTAATTCCATTAAATCCAACGATTTGATTCCTTTTTTAAAATAATATTGTTCAATTTCTTTCATCTCACTAACAGATACTACAAAATCCATCGTTATCCCTTCTTTTCTTCTTCCTTTTGAATATTCACATTCAAGAAATGATAAGAGAATTGAATGTTTTCTTTTTCAAATTCAAGCTTTACCATCTCATTTAAATAATAATAAACATCCCAATAATCATCTGTTTTCACCCAAGTTCTAAGACTTAGTTCAATTCCACTTTCTTGATAAAAAACTTTTACAGAAGGTAGCGGATCATCTAAAATTAATTCTTGTTTTTCACAAATATTTAAAAGTAAATTTTTCACTTTTAACAAATCTTCTTGGTATGAAATCTGAAAAGAGTTATCAACACGACGTACCTTTTTTTGAGTTACATTGGTAATCGTACCATTAGCTAAAGTTCCATTAGGCAACATAATGACCTTATTATCAGGTGTAACAATTACCGTATAAAAAGTTTTTATCTCTTCTACTGTTCCTTCTACATCTTGTGCCATTATATAATCACCTAATCGAAAAGGTCGCATTACTAAAATCACAATTCCACCGGCAAAATTCGATAATGACCCTTGAATCGCTAAACCAATGGCTACTCCAAGTGCACCAATGACACTTCCAATCGCTGCAGTATCAATACCAATATAACCTAAGAAAATAATTAAAGCTAATATCTTAAATCCTCTTCTTAAAATCGTATGTGTTACTTCACTAATTGTACGATCTACATTTTTCTTTTCTAATCTTCTTTTAATTCGTTTAGAAAATGCGTTAATTATTTTAAATACAATCATTAAAACAATAAAACCAATGAGTAGTTTTACCCCACTTGTCGAAATCCAGTGGATAATATCTTCTAAAATTTTTTTCCAATCTATTGCTAATATTTTCATTTTTTATGCTCCTTTGTTATATATTGAATTGCTTTTTTCACAACTTCTTGATCACTTTTATGAGTTAAAATATTTAATGCATCTTCGATATTCAACCACATTGCTTTTTCTACTTCACTTTCTTGTTCTTTCACTTCTCCATCAATATATTTAGCTACAAAGAATACAACCTCTTTACTGACTCCTTCAAATGGAAAATAAGTAATTACCTCTCTAAAATTTGTGTCAATCTTAACCTTTAAATTGGTTTCTTCCTTTATTTCTCTTAAAGCAGTTTCTTCTTCACTTTCTTGATTTTCAACATGACCTTTAGGAATAGAATAATGTCCTTTTCTCATTTTTAAAATTAATAAATAAAGTTGAGCATCTTGAAATTGATAAACTACTGCTCCACAAGATTTTTCTTTTTTCATTTTATCCCTCTTTTTTATTATTCTCTTAATATCATATCATAATCGTTGTTTTCTATAAAGATTTCGACAGAAAAAAACGCAAATAAGATGATTACTCATTTGCGTTTTTAACTTATTTATCTAATTTTTTTGGCGTCTTATAAATTGAAATCTTTATTTCTTTATCATTTTTATGAATAGAACCAACTTCCATTTTTTCTAATTCGCCATTTTCTAATTCATGTACAATAATGATTTTTTCACTATTTGGCTTGATTACCACTTTAGCTGGTGATTTAAAGACATTTATTACGACATCGCCATTTTCTTTGTGATTAATCTTACCACAAACCTCCATAATAGGTAGAGGATGTTTGAACAGTCTAATTTCATTTTCATTTATTGTTCCTAAAGCAATGGCATTCATATCTTTTGGATTAATTGCATCTTTATCTAAAATTTCTGAAAGTTTTTCTTGTGTGATTTCATTATCTTTTTTTACTAAATAAGTTTTTTCAGTATTATTTTCTGTTACAGTAGTTGGCGAAGTTTTACCTTTTCTTCCATTAATAATTACTAAAACAAGTAAAATAAGAATCAAAATTAAGATAAGAATCATTAACCAGTTTATATCTTTAGAATCTGTTGCTGGTGCAGTTTTTTGGGAAACCGCTACGATTGCATATTGAGAGAAATGGTTTGTTTTAAATACCATATAATTTCCTTGACGAGTAGCTTCAATTTCAGTAACTGTTTTGTTATCATCTGAAATATAAATTACTTTCAAGTTTTCTTCATTTAGTAATTCTTCAGGAATTAATAAACGAACAGTAAAATCATCTTGATAATTTTGTGTATTTCCATTTTTATCTACAAATGAAATATCATATGTTTTACCAATTTGAGCCGTTTGTCCTTCTTCAATAATACTTGATAAATCTACATCTTTTGTATTATTTGTCGCATCGCTACATTTAATTTCTGATGTGCTTTCAATTACACTAGATGGCGAAGTAATTTCAACAATCACTACATCATTCTCTTCATAAGTTTTCTTATCAGTAGTTGAAATCGTTGCATTTACAATTTCCCATGTTAATGGAGCAACATTTCCTACTATTTCATAATTTTCACTATCAAAACTAAAGGCAACTACAGCTGTATAAGTTCCTACATTTGTTCCTTTATTTCCTGTTAATACTGGCGTTACTCCTGCTGGTATCGTTTCTTCTTTTAACCCTACTTCTTTTTCACTGCCATCATATGTGAAAGCTTTTTCATAATCCCATTCTACTTGGCTGACATCTATTTTTGCTTTTGCAATTGTCCATGTTAATGGTCCTACATTTCCTACTAATTCATAGTTTGCTTCATCATATTCAAAGCTTACATTTGCTGTATAGTTTCCTGCATTCGTTCCTTTGTTTCCTGTTACGATGGCTTTTACTCCTGCAGGTATTGTTTCTTCTTTTAATCCTACTTCTTTTTCATTACCATCATATGGAATTGGATCTGCTTCATAATAGTTCCATTCTACTTCACTTACATCTATTGTTGCTTTATTGATTGTCCAACTTAATGTTGCTACTTTTTCTGCTCCTACCAATTCATAATTAGCTTCATCATAACTAAAGATTGCTTTCGCTTCATAAGTATCTGCATTCGTTCCTGTATTTCCACTTACGGTTACTGTCACTCCTGCTGGTAATGTTTCTTCTTTTATATTCACTGTTTTTTCACTACCATCATAAGTAAAGGCTTCTTCGTAATCCCATTTTACATCGGATACATCTAGAATTCCTTTTTCAATTTCCCATGTTAATGATCCTACATTTCCTACTATTTCATAGTTTGCTTCATCATATTCAAAACTTACATTTGCTGTATAACTTCCTGCATTTGTTCCTTTATTTCCTGTTAATACTGGCGTTACTCCGGCTGGGATCGTTTCTTCTTTTAAACCTACTTCTTTTT
>CAJJXN010000025.1 GCA_905197115.1 uncultured Bacillota bacterium
TACAAAAGAAGTTAAAAATAATGTAGAAAACCCTTCATTCTTAATTAAACCTGGAAGTAGAATTCAATATGGTTTCTATCAAGAATGGCAATTAGTTGTACCACAAGGTGGTTTCGTTGTAATGGCTAATGGTACAGCTGTCAATGATTTTGTTACAAAAATCTTTAATTGTGAACCATTTGATTTATCAGATGAAGCAGCAAGAAAAGTAGCTGCAAACGCAATTAATAGAAATGACGAATTCAAAGCAAGAGCATCAGATGATACTCGTTTAACAATTGATGAAAAATTAAATGTTACAGTTATTCCTGGTGTTAAATTAGCAGACATTACATTAGAAAACGTAGCAATCCAAAAAGTAAATGGAGAAGCTTATGTTGAAGGACAAAATATCTGTGTTGGTGATAAAGTTGAAGTTATGACTACTTTAAGTAATGAAGAATTCTTAAAATATCAACAAGATGGAAAAGATGTAAGTTCATATTTAAAAACTGGTGCTCCAATTTGGAGATATGATGTATATGAATTTACAGCAACAGAAAAAACAACTGTAAAAGCAGTTGCAAAAACTGAACGTGCTGCCAATGAATTTGATGTTATGACAAGTTTAGATGGTTATGGAACTTATATGTCAGTATGGTCAGAAGGCGAAGTTCTAAATGCAGGAACTACAATGGCAAATGCATGGAGAACAATAATTGTAGTAGATGAAAACGGAAAAATTACTAACGTTTCTTACTCAGTTCCAGCAGAAGGATTAACAGTAGGTAAAGGATTTGTAATAGCTGCACATGATGAAACTATTACGCAATTCTTAACTTATGTGTTAGAAGAAGAAACTAAAATTATCGAAACAGAAGAAGTTAATAATAGAGCAGAAGTTTATGCAAAATTATTAGCTATAAAAGATAATTATACTCTATCAGTAAATGATGGTGTATTAACAGTAACTAAAAAAGGTGATGAACCAACTCCAGTACCTGAAGTTGCAGACATTACATTAGAAAATGCAACAATTGCAACAGTAAATGGTGAAGCATATGTAGAAGGAACAGAAATCCATGTTGGTGATGATGTGGTAGTTACAAAAACATTAACTGATGATGAATTCTTTAAATGGACTCATGATGGAAAAGACGTTAGTTCATATGCACACAGATCAGGTGCATTAATTGGCAGATATGCAGATTATGCTTTTAAAGCAACAAAAACAACACTTGTAAAAGCAGAAGCTAAAAAAGGAAATGCTGAACAAGGTACTTATGATATTTTATTTGGCTTAGATGGACATGACCACGCAATGGCTTATTGGGCACAAGGCACTGAATTAAAATATGGAGTAAACTTACCAACTGAATATAGATTAATTATTGAAATTGATGAAAATGGTAAAGTAGTTGAGTACTCTTATGGTCCTGGTGATAAAGAAAGCACATATACGGTTAAAAATGCTTATGCAATCGCAACTTATTATAATACTATCAATCCAATGCTTTCTAATTTATTAGGAAAAGAAGTTGTATTAGATGATAATAATAGAAATGCCATTATGGATGAAGTTATGGCTATAAGAGAATTAAGATTAACTTTTGCAAATGGATTATTAACAGTTAACAAAATTAATTTAATTGCTGAAAGAGATTTTGCATATGAATTAATTAATCTTCAAAGTGCTACTGATGATTCAAAAGGTTTATTCACAGTTTGGACAGATTTTGAAGTAGCTGGAACAATTGCTCCTGTTAGCCCAAACAATTGGGGATATGCTGAAGGTCGTAGAACAAAATTAAACGCAAATGTATGGCGTTATGCAATTGCTGTAGATAAAGATGGTTACATCATCTATGCTTCATGGCAAGGTGGTAGTGGTGGTCCTGGTGATGGATTCTACACTCGTCCTGGTATGGAAAGAACTGCTAACCCAGTTTTCAAATGTGGTGATGATTTTGCACCATGGCAAGCTGGAAAAGATAATCATACACATTATGATTTCGTTTTACCAGAAGGTGGATTTGTAGTAACTTCTTCAAATGACAATGCTCAAATGTTAGCTTTTGTAAATCATTTAACTGGTAAAGAATTAACTGAACTTGCTGATAACAATGCTTTATTTGAAGTTCAAATTGCCAAAGGATCATTAGATAAATGGCATTTATCTTTAACAGAAACTGGTAACATTCGTGTTCAAGATAGAAATGATGTAGTCGATACTCCAGCTTATGTTACATCAACTTTAACAGTAGAAAATGGTACTGTTAATGGAGAAACAACAACTGTAGCTGAAACGAATTCATTTGTTACTGTAGTAGCAAATGCAGCAGAAGAAGGCTTTGTATTTGCTGGTTGGTTCGAAAATGATGTATTAGTTTCAAGTGAAACAACATACACATTTAAATTAGCAAAAGATACTACTTTAACTGCAAAGTATGAAAGCGAAGTAACACCAACTCCAGAAGTTGCAGAAATTACATTAAAAAATGCCTCAATTGTTACTGTTAATGGAAAAGCTTATACAGAAGGAACAAAAATTTATAAAGGCGACGAAGTAGTTGTTGCTAAAACAGAAGGTCTTTCATTCTTAAAATGGCAACAAGATGGAAAAGATGTAAGCTCATCTTTGAAAAATGGTGCTCCAATTTTAAGAGATGAAAATTATAAATTTATCGTAAATGGAGAAACATCAATTGAAGCGGTTGAAAAAGTAACTCGCGAAGCTGGACAATTTGATGTAACAGTTAATTTAGATGGTTATTCTTCTTTGATGTCAGTTTGGACCGTTGGTAATTCATTAATCAATAACCAAACAATGGGTACTCAATTTAGAACTATTATCAAAGTTAATGATAAAGGTTTAATTACTGAAGTATTCTACAATGTACCAGAAGCTGGTATCGCTGTTGAATCAGGAATGGTTATTGCAGCATATGATAAATGTTTTGAATCTTTGGCTTCTTTCTTATTAGGAAGAACTGTTGAAATAACTTATGATGATCAAGGAGCTGATGCTTTTGATAGAGCTGCTTTATATGAAGAAATTAAAGCTGCACCTAATACTTTATCTTTAGTAAATGGTGTATTAGTTGCACAACCATTTCCAGAAGTTACAATCGCAGAAGCATTAAATTTGGTTGAAGGTACTAATATGATTGTTACAGGAACTGTTATTCGCATTGAACAATTATGGAATGATTCATTCAAAAATATGTCAGTAACTATCGCAGAAGGAGATAATTTTGAAACTACTTTATATGTTTATAGATTGTCAACTCAAGTTGAAGTTAATGATGTAATCAAAGTAACTGGAATTATGAGTTCTTATAATGGAGTAAAACAAGTGGCTCAAGGTGCTACTGCTGAAATTACTGGAAAAGGTAGTTATGTACCTCCAACATCTCTTGCATCTCTTTCTTTTGCAGATAAAGCAAATAGAACATCATTTAGTACTACTCAACAAGTTTGGGAACAAAATGGTATTACATTTACAAATGATAAAGATGGTTCAACTACTCCTGTAGCTGATTATGCACCAGCAAGATTATACAAATCATCTAAAGTAACAGTAACATATACTGAAGCTTTTACAAAAGTAGTTTTCATAACTGCTGATGGAAAGAATTTCACTACAGAAAGTGTTGCAGGTGCTACAATTACAGTAAATGGCTCTACTACTACCATTGAATTTACAGAAGCAGTTACAACATTCTCATTTAGTTGTGCAAATCAAATTAGAGTAACTGAGATGTCAATTGTTGCTTAATTAAAAGTTTTTCTAAATTACATTTATAAAAGCAACTTAATAATTAGTTATTTATTAAAAGCAATTTTCAATTCAAACGAAAATTGCTTTTTTCTTTTCATCTAAAATTAAAATAAAAAATTGTTTTTTTAATTAAATATGCTATAATAATAAATAACTACATAAGTTGAGAGGAGTTTTTATTATGCAAACAAGAAGTGGAAAAATCAGTTTGGTGGGAACAATCTCTTTTATTGCAGCAGTGCTTTATTTGTTTTTACCTATATATAGTGCAAATGTAGAAAATTTTAATTTTTCTTGTAATTTAGTTACATTATTAATTAAGGGTGGCTTTACAAATGCATCGTTTGTATCTGTTATCCAATACTTTTTACCATTTGTTCTCTTTATTGTAACTGGATGTTTTGCAATGGGAGGAAAATTAAGACATAAATTTGTTGTTTTTGCTTTAACGATTTTAACAATTGGTTCTTTGCTATGGGTCATGCTTGATTTATCATTAGTTGAGAATTTATTAAGCAAATTTGATTTTGGAGCCGTAACTCCAAAAGATGGCACTGGAGTAGGATTAATTGTTTCCATCTTAATTGCTTTATGGTGTGGAGTAACTGCATTTTTAGCAAAGGGTAGAAATACTTTTTAATTTAAAGCAAGCGAGTCTTGCTTTTTTTATGAAAAGAGGGAAATTATATGTCAAAGCTATATTATGAAAAAAAAGTTCAATTGACTTCAGAAATGTTTAATGATCAAAATCAACTCACACAACAAGCCATTTTAAATTTATTTCAAATGGTAGCAGGAGAACATGCGACACAATTAAATATTGACTATAGACAATTAAATAAGAGAAATTTAATGTGGGTGGTTGTACGAAATCGACATCATATTATACAACAGCCAAAAGTAAATGATATAGTGATTATTTCTACATGGCCACATAAGGCAAATCGAATTGAGTATGATCGAGAATATCGTATCAAAAGTTTAAATAATGATTGTTTGATTATTGGAGATAGTAAATGGTGCATTGTAGATAAAAGCACTCGCAAAATTGCTTGTATAAAAGATATTCTAGTTGAGGGAGACTTTTTTGAACAAAAAAACTTTGATACTCCTTTAAAATCAATTCAAAGTAAAGATTTTTCAAATCGAAATATTGTTTTTCAATTTCAAGTTAATTCTTCTCAAATAGATGTAAATAATCATTTAAATAATACAGAATATGCTTTTATGATTGAACAATGCTTACAATCTAAAAAAATGAGTATTCAAGATTTTGAAATCAATTATGTAAAAGAAACAAAATTAAATGAAATCTTAGAATTTAAAATCATTGAAGAAAATCAAATAATTTATATTGAAGGATATGTAAATTTACAATTACGAGTTCGTGCAAAGGTTGGAATTTAAATGGAATCAGTTTTAGAATTTGCACATACCTTACTAAAAAATCATTTAAGTAAGATGGATAATAGCATAGATATGACAGTTGGAAATGGAAACGATACTTTATTTCTAGCTTCAATTAGTAATCATGTTTATGGTTTTGATATCCAAACACAAGCTATTGAGATAACAACCGATAAATTGAAAAATCATAATGTAGACAATGTATCTTTGTTTTTAGATTCTCATGAAAATATCGATCATTATAATTTAGAAAATATAAAAGGGATTATTTTTAATTTGGGGTATCTACCAAAAGGAAATAAAGAGATTACAACAAAAGTTTCTTCGACCATAATGGCTTTTTATAAGGCTTTGACGTTATTAAAAAAGGATGGAATTTGTGTGTTCGTTGTTTATCCAGGCCACTTTGAAGGTCAAAAAGAATCTCAAAAATTAATGCAATTAGCAACTCAATTGCCTCAAAAAGAATATCAAGTATTACATTATGAATTTTTTAATCAAAAAAATAATCCACCTTATCTTATTGCGATAAAAAAATTAAAGGAGGCATAAGATGAAAACAAAAATTGTGATTGGCACTTCCAATCTACATAAAAAGCAAGAATTTGAAGAACTATTTATCCATGAAAAAATTGAATTTTTGACTTTAGTTGATTTAAAACTCAATTTTAAAATTATAGAAGATGGTCAAACATTTGAAGACAACGCAAAAATTAAAGCTTTAGAAACAGCTAAACATTGCGATGAAATAATTATCGCCGATGATTCTGGTTTAATTATTGACGCTTTACCCGACATTTTAAATGTGCATTCTGCACGTTTTATGGAAGGTGAGCCTTATAAAAAGAAATGCGAAGAAATATTAAAAAGAATGGAAAATATAACAAATAGAAGAGCTCGCTTTGTATGTTGTATTTGTCTTGTTTTAAAAAATAAAAAATATTTTACTTTTAAAGGTATTTGTGAAGGTCAAATTTCTTATAAAATCATGGGAAATAATGGCTTTGGCTACGATCCAATTTTTATTCCAGATGGTTTTAATAAAACATTTTCAGAATTAACTGAATATGAAAAAAATCAAATTTCTCATCGAGGAATAGCGACTTTAAAACTAAAAGAATTTTTAAAAGGAAGGGTAAAGAATGAAAATATTGTTAACGAATGATGATGGATATAATGCAACAGGTATTAGATTATTAGAAGAAGTTTTAAAAGATTATGGAAATGTTTACGTCGTGGCTCCTCAATTTGCTAAAAGTGGTGCTTCAAGTAGTTTTTCTTTTCATTCTTTAGAATTAATAAAATATGATGATCAGCATTATGCTTTAAATGGAACACCAGTCGATTGCGTTATTTTTGGATTAAATGGATTAAATGAAACGTTTGACTTAGTTGTCAGTGGTTGTAATAATGGGTATAATTTATCTTTTGATTGTATCTATTCGGGTACGATTGGTGCTTGTTTTGAGTCGTTAGTTATGAAAGTGCCTGCGATTGCTTTTTCTACTCAGTATCAAAATTTTGAACATGCTAAAGAAGAAATAAAAAAAGCATTTGATTTTATTTTGGAAAATCGTATTTATAGTTCTCAGTACATGTTAAATGTTAATTTAGCTTCTAGTGCATTTTTACCTTCAAAAGGGATTAAGTTGACCAAACAATTTATTCGTGAAGTAACCTATAAATGTCATTATCAAGAAGATGGTAAAGTGGCTTTAGATCGTGAAGAAATATCAAGTAGAATGCAAAATGTTTTTTATGACATAGGTGCAGTTAACCAAGGATATATTTCTATTACTCCACTTCAAATGACGCGTTTTAATGATTCACTTTTTGAAAACTTAGAAAAAAAATTAACATTATAAAAAGAGCTATAGAAAGCTCTTTTTTAATTATTACATCAAGCTTTTAATTATTCCCAAAGTAATTTCACAAGAAATCTTAGAGGCTTTTTCACAATTGCTTTCAAAATTTGCAATCCCTTTATGTTTAGCTGTATCCGTAATGGTACGAATACTTAAAAAAGGAATTAGATTAACATAACAAACATGAGCAATACTTGCACTTTCCATATCTACAGATAAAGGATTGAATCTATGCATAATTTCATTTCTTTTTTCATCTTCTATAAATTGTTCTCCAGTCACCATCGTTCCAAATATCATAGGATGTGAACAATGTGTTTGATATTTTTTTGCAGTTTCTAACAAATTTAAATCGCCAAAGAATGCATTTTCTTTTAACCATGGATGAAATTGGGTTAAAATATCATCCGCCACATCATGATATATCATTTTTGTTGAAATAATTGTATCAAAAAGTTGAACATGACTGGCTATTCCACCTGCTGTTCCTGCGTTAATCATGCCTTCTACTTTAAAGTCATCAATTAAAATTTGTGCCGCAATTGCCGCATTTACTTTACAAACACCGCTAAATACACAGATGATCTTTAATTGTCCTACGTTTCCTTCATAAAAAGAAAGCATTGCTTTTTGATAGATTTGAAGAGTTTTTATCTGATTTAAAAAGGGAGAAAGTTCTGTATCACTTGCGCAGATGATGCCTATTTTTTTCATAAAAAATCCCTCCTCGTTATAAAAGTTAGAATAGCATATTTTTATGCTTATTGTAAGAGGAAAAGAATAATCATTGCATTTTTACCTTTTTTTTGATAAAATACCCCTAATATCACAAGAAAGGATGAATAAAATGAAAAAACATTTTCTTTCTATTTTAAGTTTTCTATTCGTGCTTAGCGTCAGTGGATGTAACAAAGAAGCTAAAGAAGAAAAAAAACAATTCGATATTTTGACACAAGATATTTTGGATTTATTAGATGATAGTTTTAAACTCGAAACAGCCATGCTTTATCAAGGTGTCATTTATAGAGAAGTTTTGTATATGACGCCAACAAGAATTCATAGTGCCGATATTATAAACGAAGAAGAATCATTAGGATATTATTTTGAAAAAAGAAATGAAGATGCTGTCATGGTATCGTTAAGTTCTTCTAATGAAATATATGAAGATGTAGTATCTAAATGGAGTGAAATAAAAAATCCATTTACCGATTTGCAAATGATTGATTTTAAACGTAATGAGCAAGGGTGGTATGAATTAGAATCAGATTATTGGCAAAAAATTGGCTTTCAACTTTATTCTTATGCAGGATGGGAATATTATGATATTCAATTTCGTGTGCTTAATAATCAAATTTATGAGATGAAATTAGGATTTACAGATGGAAATGAAGAATCGAATATGCTTGCTCGTTTTTCTAATTTTAATGATGTAACTATTGAATTGCCAAAACCTTTAGAAATGACTCCTGAAACGCAAAAATTAGATACAGCTATGAAAAAGATCGGTTCTAATTATACACTTGAATTTGAGACATCTAGGGGAAATTACAATTTTTACTTCAATGATAAAGGCATTCATTTCAAAGATGAAGGGTATACAAATGTAAGTCAAGATGGAAAAATTTATTGGTATTCTCATAATTTAGAAACAGATCAATATTATTTTAATGAGACGATAAAATCATCCTTAGATCAATATGATTTAAATATATTTAGTACTTTATCAGGTGTTTTCTTTACACCGTTAGGAAATGGAATTTATACAACTACCCATCCACTAGCCTTAAGTGATATTTCTTATTATTTATTATATCATTTAAGTGTAATGAGTATAGCAAGTGTACAGTTTTTTATGGATGCGGATGTTTTGACATCTATTCAGATTATTGCCACTATTCAATATATTGAGAATGGCATAATTAGTGAAATTGAAACAAACTTTAAAATTCAAATTAAAGATGTGGGAACGACGACTTATTTTATAGAAGTGCCAAACAAATAATCGTTTATCTTGACATTTTTAATTAAAATTTGTACTATTAATACATACAAAGAAGAGAAGGAGTAAAGTTTTTATTCTTTATAGAGAGTTATTGCAGGGTGGAAAATAACAAGAATGAAACTTGAAGGTAGTCTTGGAGTATATTAGGTGAACTAAGAGTAGTCTAATCGTGGCTTAGCGTTAATAAGAGTAGAGTGTATTTGTGTTATAAACAAATAAACTAAGGTGGTACCACGTTTACTAAAAGCGTCCTTAGAAATGAAGGATGCTTTTTTATTTTAAAAGGAGGAAAAAATTATGAAGGAATTAAATGCCAAATATGATCATCATCTAGTAGAAGAAAAAAAGTATGACCAATGGGTAGAAAAGGGCTATTTTACAGCTGGCGATATTTCAAAAAAACCATATTGTGTTGTGTTGCCTCCTCCTAATGTAACAGGAATGCTTCATTTAGGACATGCTTATAATGGAACTTTACAAGATGTGATTATGCGTTATAAACGTTTAAAAGGATATGATGTTTTGTGGGTAGCAGGAATGGATCATGCCGGAATTGCTACGCAAGCTAAAATCGAAAAGAAATTAAGAGATCAAGGAATTGATAAATACGATATTGGTCGAGAAGAATTTTTGAAAGTAGCTTGGCAATGGAAAGCCGATTATGCAAAAACGATTCGTTCACAATGGGCTAAAATAGGAATGTCACTTGATTATTCAAGAGAAGCGTTTACTTTAGATGAAAAAAGAAATGAAGCCGTTCGCAAAGTATTTGTCACTTTATATGAAAAAGGTTATATATATCGAAAAGAAAAGATTATTAATTGGGATCCCGTTTTAAAGACAGCCTTATCTAATATAGAAGTAATTTATAAAGAAATTGAAGGGCATATGTATTATTTTAGATATTACATTGAAAATAGTAAAGATTATATTATTGTAGGTACAACTCGTCCTGAAACAATGTTTGGTGATGTGGCTGTTGTAGTAAATCCAAAAGATGAACGCTATAAAGATCTAAAAGGCAAAAAGTTAATTAATCCAGCCAATGATGAATTATTAGATGTAATTTTTGACCCTTATGTAGATATTGATTTTGCAACAGGGGCGATGAAATGTACTCCTGCTCATGATCCAAATGACTATGCATTAGGAGAAAAATACAACTTAAAGCAAATTGTTTGTATGAACTTAGATGCAACAATGAATGAACGTGCATTAAAATATCAAGGAATGGACCGTTTTGAGTGTAGAAAGGCTTTAGTCGAAGAATTAAAAGCAAAAGGATTAGTTGAAAGAATTGATGTTCATATGCATCAAGTCGGTCATTCTGAAAGAAGTGATGCGATTGTTGAACCAACTTTATCCAAACAATGGTTTGTTTCCATGAAAAAATTGGCACAAAACACATTAAATAAACAAGCAGGAAAAGAAGGTGTTAATTTTTATCCGCAACGATTTGAAAAAACATTTGTTCAATGGCTTGAAAATATAGAAGACTGGTGTGTTTCTCGTCAACTTTGGTGGGGACATCGCATTCCGGCTTATTATAAAAAAGGAACGGATGAAATTGTAGTTTCTTATCTTCCTCCAAAAGATATAGAAAACTATGTTCAAGATGAAGATGTCCTTGATACTTGGTTTTCATCGGCATTATGGCCATTTACAACACTTGGATGGCCAAATAATACAGAAGATTTAAAACGTTATTATCCGAATGATTTATTAGTAACTGCCTATGATATTATTTTCTTTTGGGTATCTAGAATGATGTTTGAAGCCATTGAATTTACAGGACAAGTTCCTTTTAAAGATGTATTAATTCATGGGCTTGTACGAGATGAACAAGGACGCAAGATGTCTAAATCGTTAGGAAATGGAATTGATCCTATGGAAGTAATTGAAAAATATGGGGCTGACGCTTTAAGATTTTTCCTTTCAACCAATAGTGCTCCTGGAATCGATTTTCGATTTTCAAGTGAAAAAATTGCTTCAAGTTGGAATTTTATTAACAAGATATGGAATGCCTCCCGTTTTGTTTTAATGAATTTATCGGCAGATTTTAAAGTTCAAGAAATTCAATATGAACAATTACAATTAGCCGATAAATGGATACTTGCTCGCTTAAATTATGCGATAAAAAATATGGAAGAAAATTTGGAAAAATATGAATTTGCAAATGTGGGATCTTATCTAACTTCTCTTATTTGGGATGATTTTTGTTCTTGGTACATTGAAATGTCAAAATTATCTTTAAATAATGAAAAAATTGCAGAAAATACGAAACAAGTTTTATATTATGTCTTAAAAGCAATTACAATTCTATTACACCCTTTTGTTCCATTTGTCAGTGAAGAATTATATTTGGCTTTGCCAGATGCCAAAGAATCCATTCATTTAGAAACATGGCCAAAAGTCATTACTACTTATGATAATGAACAAGTTTTAAAAGAAATGAAAGAAGTTATGGAAGCGATTGTTTTTGTTCGTAATTATCGTAATACTGAAAATATTTCCAATAAAATAAAATTTCCAATTCTAGTGGAAATTAAAACAGAACTTGGTAAGAAAGTGATTCTTGAAAATCAAGATCTTTTAATGAAATTCATGAACGCTGAGTCTATTGTAATAAGCACAGAAGTCAATGAAAAAAGTGCTACCCGGATGATTACAGAAAATGTCATTTATCATATTATTTATCAAAAAGAAATAGACATACCAAAAGAAATTGCAAAATATGAAGAAGAATTAAAACATTTAAATCAAGAAGTGAATCGTTGTCAAAGTATGCTTTCTAACGAAAGATTTTTACAAAAAGCTCCAGAAAGCAAGATAAAAGAAGAAAAAGAAAAACTTCAAAATTATCTTTCTAGAAAAGAAAGTGTCGAAAAACATTTAACAGATTTAAATAAATTAAAGTAAGTCTAAATAGGACTTACTTTTTTTATAAAAAGATTTTTAAGAAAAGTTTCCTATATTATAAATAGGAGGGATTAAATGTTAGATAAATTAAAGTATGAAGAATTATCGCTTTGTGAAACAAAAGAAATTAAAGGTGGATTCTTAGGCTTAGATGTGGTTACTGCTTTTGTTATTTTATCCATGGTGAGTGTTTTAATTTATAAAATTTTTGGTTGTAAAGTGGCGGATATTTCTTTGCCTGGTGGATTTAAATTTAAATTACAAGATAAATGACACTTAAAAATATACCATTAGATGAAAGGCCACGTGAAAAAGCTCTAAAAAATGGAGTTGAGATATTATCAGATAGTGAATTAATTGCAATTATTTTGCATAATGGAACAAAAGGGACATCTGTAATTGAATTAGCGAATCAAATCATTGTAGAATTTGGTGGCTTAAATCATTTATTGAAAGCCGATTTGAAATGGTTGATGAAAATAAAAGGAATAAATAAAGCGAAAGCCATTGAATTAAAAGTATGCTATGAATTAGCAAATCGATTGAATTTAGCCATAGCCAAAAAACAAAAAAAATCGATAAAATCAGCGATTGATATTTATCAAAGATATCATTTACAAATAGGAAATTGCAAACAAGAAATATTTTATGCTCTTTTTTTAAATGTTAAATTACAAGTGATTCAAGAAGAGAAATTATTTATTGGTGGAAGTGACACTTCTTTTATTGATTTAAAAATTTTATTTAAAAAAGCTTTACTTTGTGATGCTAAAAAAATTATTTGTTTTCATAATCATCCAAGTGGAGAATCTTTACCAAGTGAAGCAGATTTATTACTAACACAAAAGATGCTAAAAATAGGTGAATTTATGAACATTAAAATTCTAGATCATTTGATTTTAGGAAATGGAGAATATTATAGCATTGTAGAAAAAAAGCAATATTTTGTTTCCCAAGCGTCAAAGTGACACAATTCAACATTTATTCTTTCTATAATGGATTTGGTGATAAAAATGGATATGAAAAAAACATATAAAATTTGCATTTCAAGTAAAGAAAATTTAATGGATACAATTTTAAATGAAATTGATCAATTACGTTACGCTAAAAACATTCAAAATCCGATTGTTGAGTTGTGTTTTCAAGGGTTTAAATTAAACGCTAAAGAAATATATTCTTTATTTGATGAATTAGTGGTTCATAAAGAAATTGTAATTGCGAATATTAGCTTTGAAAATAGTTCAAATAATGAAGATAAAATGATTTCATCTAAAACGGTAATTGCAACAACGATATTAGGAGATATCCCTAAAGATATGATTGTCGTGACAAATGGTGATATTTATGTGATGGGTTCAATAAAAGGAACGATTATTTTAAAAAATGAAGAAGCATGCGTTTATGCAAAAGAAGTAGAGCATGGCAATATACTTGTAAATAATCAATTTTTAGATTTAGAAAGTTCAAAAGATTATCTTTGTAAAATAAAGTAAACTTTCGCCCAATTTCTACATATGATGGTAGTAGTGGGTGAATATAATGTTTGTAATCGGATTTTTTTTAGAATATATTTTGTTTTTTATTTTATTAGTAGTTTTAACAATTGCTTTATTGTCAGAGTATCGAAAAATTACAATTCATAATTCTCTTTATTTTCCAACGATTTTATTAGGATTAGGACTTAATTTTCTCTTCTTTGATATTTTTATTGATCCTATTTTAGGAATTAGAAGCGCATTTTTAGGATTATGCGCAGGTTTTATTGTGGGAATTATTTTAAAATTGTTCAACATTATTAATAAAGAAAACTTTTGTATATTTTTAGCGATATGTGCCTTTGTAGGAATTTATCGCTTCTTTGGATTTATGATCTGTTTGTTAGGGGTATCTGGAGTTTATTTTTTCTTAAACTTGATTACTGGATGTAGATTTTTACCAAGATGGAAGTGTTTTATTACAAATGGATTTTTAATTTGTATATCGGGCATCATTTATTGTATAATAGTATTAATTTAGGATGGTGATTCTATGATATCGTATTTGAATGGAGATATCGTCGATATATCATTAGATAGTATTGTAGTAGATTGCAATGGTGTAGGATATCATGTTTATGTTGGCAAACCACAAGATTTTTCATATGGAAAATCGCTAGTCTATATTTATTATCAACAAAAAGAAGACGGCGTTTTTTTATATGGGTTTAAAACAAAAAAAGAAAAAGAACTTTTTTTAAAATTAATTGAAGTTAATGGAATTGGACCTAAAACGGCAAATGGTATTTTAGGTGCAACCACTGTTTCCAATTTGATCAGTGCAATCGAAACTGGTAATTTGGCTTTTTTAAAAAAACTACCTGCTGTTGGTGCAAAAGCAGCTCAACAAATTGTACTTGATTTAAAAGGAAAACTTGTGATGGATGAAAAACAAGTTTCTAAAACAAATAGTATGCGTTATGAAGAAGTATATGATGCATTAAGAACATTTGGCTTTAAAGTTTCTGAAATAGATAGTGTTATGAATAAGATTCATAATTTAGATGGATTAAAAACAGAGCAAATAATTAAAGAATGTTTAAAGTTATTAAGAAAGTAGGAACATTATGGAAGAAAGAATGATTCAAGCCACAAAAATTATGGAGGATGAAGAAGAATTAAAACTTCGTCCAGCAACGCTTAAAGAATACATTGGTCAAGAAAACATGAAAAAAAATCTTGAAGTGTTCATTCAAGCAAGTAACGTAAGAAATGAAGCATTAGATCACGTTTTGATTTATGGACCTCCTGGTCTTGGAAAAACGACGTTAGCCCATGTTATTGCCAATGAAAAACACGCAAACATAAAAGTTGCTTCAGGACCCACAATTGAAAGAAGCGGTGATTTAGCCGCAATTTTATCAACTATTGAACCAGGAGATATTTTATTTATTGATGAAATTCATCGTCTTCCAAAAGTTGTAGAAGAAGTATTATATGCAGCAATGGAAGATTATGTTATTAATGTTGTTGTAGGCAAAGATAGTAGTGCCCGTTCTTTAGCCATTGATTTACCACCTTTTACATTAGTTGGTGCGACAACGCGAGTAGGAGATGTAAGTGCACCTTTACGTGATCGTTTTGGCATTATCTTTAAATTAGATTATTATCAACGAGAAGATATTGAAAAAATTGTTTATCGAACTGCTAAAGTTTTTGAAAATTCAATTGATTATGATGCAGCTGTTGAATTATCTAAAAGAAGTCGTGGAACTCCTCGAATTGCCAATCGACTTTTTAGAAGAGTTCGCGATTTTGCTACTGTAACAAATAATGGTCATATTAGTGGAAATGTGACCACTAAAGCCTTAGATGCTTTAAAAGTAGATTCTATGGGATTGGATGATGTGGATATTCGCTATTTAAAAGGCATCATTGAAAGATTTAAAGGGGGTCCTGTAGGCATTGAATCCATTGCGGCTGCAATTGGTGAAGAAGAAGTGACTTTAGAAGATGTATATGAACCTTATTTATTACAACAAGGCCTCATCAATCGCACTCCAAGAGGTAGAATTGTGACTGAAAAGGCTTATCAACATTTACATATTCCGTATCAAAATTCTTTATTTTGATTGAATTTTTTTATCTATTAAATTGACTCCTAAAATACTTCCGA
This sequence comes from uncultured Bacillota bacterium, assembly GCA_905197115.1. Lineage (GTDB taxonomy): Bacteria > Bacillota_I > Bacilli_A > RFN20 > CAG-631 > Caccosoma. The sequence continues at coordinate 15,605 of CAJJXN010000025.1, forward strand.
CAATTAAAAGTAAAACGCGACCAGCTACTTTTAAATAAAGGAATGATGTTTGTGGACCTTTGTCAATAAATAAATAATAAATGCAAATAATAAGTACATAAGCAAGGCATAAAAGGAGACCTCTTCCTAAGCCTTGTTTTTTGTTTATCATCCCATAAATGACGCCCACGATAAAAAATAATAAGAAAGAAACAATTAAAGAAATAATTTCAGGAATTTTACTTGAAGATTTATAATTAATTGCCGTTAAAATTACTGAAAATAAAACACTAAAAAGAAGTAAAGAAAGAAAAGAGATTAAAAAAGCTTTTAATATTTTGTTCATTCATGATCACCTATGAATATATATTCATTTCTTTCACAAAATATGACTAGGTGATGAAAAAAATGGAAATATTAGAGATTATTGGTAAAACTTTTTTAGCTTATATCTTTTTAATTGTTGTAATTCGAATTATGGGAAAAAGAGAAGTTGGTAATTTGAGCATATTTGATTTAGCTGTTTATTTTACGATTTCAGATTTAGTGACGATGTCCATTGTAGATAAAAGAAATGAATTATGGCTACCAGCAGTAAGTGTCGCATTTTTAGCATTAATGCAAGTTATATTATCAAAAGTGACGATGAAAAGCAAAAAAATAAGAGATATAATTGATGGCAAAATGTCTCTTATTATCAATGATGGAGTACTAGACTTTGAAGAAATGAAAAAGCAAAGATATACAGTAGATGATTTGTTTTCTCAATTAAGAGATAAAGGATTTGATTCTCCAACCAATGTGAGATGGGCAATTCTTGAAACAAGTGGAAAATTAAGTGTGATTAGTAAAGATATTTCAGTTACAAATTTTCCTGACCCTTTAATTATGGATGGAAAAGTATCTCTTGAAAATTTAAAATCATGTCAAAAAAGTGAACAATGGTTGTATCAAAAATTGAAAGAGCAACATGTTAAACGTGTTGATGATGTACATTTAGCTCTTCTTTTAAATAATGACGAATTAGCTGTTTTTAAACAATAACTTAAATCTTTTTGTAATAAAGTACAAATTAATAATAACTGTCAAATAAACGCTTACCAATACACCAATCATTAAACCATCCGTTTTAAAAATAGGAATAAATATTAAATAAGCGAATATCTTAGCTCCGTTACAAAGAATAGAATCGAGCAAGATATGCTTTTCTAAAGATAAAGAGATCATTGCTGTACTTAAAGGAGCTTCAATATAATAAATCACCATTAATAGACCATATTTTTGAATGAATTCATATCCTTGAGTATGGTGATATAAAAGATTCATAAAAAATTGAGGTGCAAGAGTCAAAGTTAAAGAAAAAATTAAGCCTACAAAAAAACTTGCTCCTGTAAAATAAATTAACAATTTTTTAGCATAAGAATATTTTTTTTGTGCAACAGCTTTGCTCATACGAGGTAGCAGTGCTAACGAAAAAGCATTGGCGAAAAATCCTGGCAATAAAAGCAGTGGCATAATATATCCTGTAACGATTCCATATTCAATCGTAGTTGTAGAAGCACTCATTCCACTTTTTATCATTAAAAAAGTAAAAAGAATGGGCTCAAAAAAATAAGCAACCGAACCAATAATTCGTGTAGAAGTAGTTGGAAGTGCAATTTGAAGAATCATTTTATGATATTCTTTCGTTTCTTCGTTTAAAGCTGTTTTAATATTTTTAAATTTATCTTTCCAATGAATATTCATGGAAAGTAGCATATGAATAATAGATGCAATTTCGCCAATTAACATACTGCACATTGCAAAGAAGGCCAAAAAGCTAGGCGATTGATTAGCAACCATATCAATAAAAAAGATGATAAATAAAATTCGAGCGATTTCTTCACTAATTTGACAATAAGAACTTTTTTCTACTTCTTCAATACCTACAAAATAACCTTTTAACAATCCACCAAATGAAACTAAAGGTAAGATACAACCAATACAATATAAAGTAGGAATCGTTAAAGAATTATGTAATAAATGTTTTCCAATAGTAGGTACTAGAGGAAAATAAATGCAAGCAATAATTAAATTTAATAAAGTAGTTAAGATCGTTGAACTTACCATTATTTTAAATGTTTTTTGTCTATTTTGAGCGATTAATTTAGAGATGGCAGTGGGAAAACCAGCTTGTGCTAAATTTAACATTAACACCATGGTAGGTAAAGTTAAAGAGTAAATACTCATACTTTCAATACCAATCTTTCTAGCAGTAATAATTTTAGCGATAGTTGATATGATTTTGGCTAAAAAGCCCATGATAATCAATTTAACAACAGAAATAATAATATTTTTTTTCATTATATCGCCTGCTTTCTCTTACACAATTTATGTTTTTTTGAAAAATTTCATTCATAGAACTTATTTAAATTAAAAAAAATTGCATTAATGTAGAGTTTCTCTCTTTTTTTATTGAAAAAAAACTCTAGAAGTGGTAAAGTATATAGGCAATGTATTTATTTTTATATAAATATATAAAAGTAATAAAATAAAAATATCAATGATTAAGAAGGGGGAAACCTTATGCGTCGAATTTTATCATTTTTATCTATGGTAGCTACGCTACTTGCAATTGTATTTTTTGGAGTCCCATCTGTTATTGAAGATCCAAAATTAGGGTTAGAATTTAAAGGCGG
>CAJJXN010000026.1 GCA_905197115.1 uncultured Bacillota bacterium
AATTTGGACAATAAATTACTTCTTGATTGTCTATTTCTTTATGACAATTAGAACAAACTTGTTTTTCGCTAAAACGATTGCCGCATTTACCGCAAAATTTAGCATCATCTTGATTTTCGAAACTGCAATATGAACATTTTTTCATAAGTACCCCCTCTTAAATTAATGAATTCAAGTAAATTATTTCATAAAAACATAGAATGAGCAATAACTTTTTTCTTAAATAAATGTTTGCTTCTCATGCTATAATAAATAAATTCTTTAAATCTTAATTTTATGCTATTTAGTTATTTATTAAGCAATCAAAATTATTAGATTGAATTGAAAAATAAAAAGGTTTATCATTATAAGTAGGAGGATTATTTTATGAAAAAAATGAAAATGTTAGTTGGTTTACTCGTGGCTGCTTGTGCTTTTTCAATGACTGCTTGTAAATCAAATAAAGAAAGTACAAATTCGTTAAAAGTAGACTCATCCAATCCAATTGAAGAAGAAATGTTAATACAAGATTGGAGAGCCAAAGATAAAGAAATTATGCAACAATATCTAACAGAAGTGTTGCCACTGGCTCCATTGACAACTGAATATGTATTAGAAGAAAAAGAAGATGAAGATGGTGAATACTTATACATTTATGATGAAAAAACAGAAAATGTATGTAATGTTTATGGAAATGTCTTAGTTGAAAATGCGTATATGCTTGTTCAAGAAGATGCAACAAATGGTGTTTATGTGTACATGAAAGCCTTATCAGTTTCAGAAGCAATTGTTGCTCAAATTGATTACTTTGAAGGGGATAGCGAATATGATCCATGCTTTGAAATTGTCGCTTATTTGGCTTTTGCTGTTGAAGATGAAGTCATTACAGATTGGAATGAAGAAACTAAAATCCTAATGAATGAGAAATTAGGTAAAATATTACCTGTGGCTCCTTTAACAAGCAATTATATGTATGAAAGTTATGTAGATGAAGAAGATGGTGCAGAAGTTGTCTACATTTATGATGAAAATGTTGAAAACATTTGCGATGAGTATGCAGCTCAATTAATTGCGCAAGGCTATACTTTTTTATTAGAAGATGAAGGAGCATTTCTTTATTTTATCGACAATGAAGATAGCACATTATGCGTGCAAATTGATTATTTTGAAGGAAATGAGCTTTTTGATCCATGCTTTGAAATTTATGCTTGGAATTCAAAAAAGGATGAGGTATATCCATCATGGCCAACTGAATTAATTAATGAAGAATTAGAAAGTCTAAATTTAGAACTTCCTGCCTATACACAAGCAAGTGAATATGGCTTTATTTCTTATAGTGATAGTAGCGATGTTGCTTTTTTGGTCTCTGTTTATGGTGTGGATGAAACTTCCACTACAATTTATTCTGACTTATTAAAAGCAGCGAATTGGACTTTACTTGGATGTGATGATAGTGGTTATTTCAGCGCGATATCACCATCAAATGAATATGTAATTTCTTATTATTATGATGCAGAAAACCAAGAATTGAGCGTATATTTTGATACTTATACAGAAGTTCCTCAACTACAATGGCCTGCTTTAGAAATTTCAAATTATTTAAAAAATGAAGAAATTATAATTCCAAGTTATGAAGGCATTGCTTATACGACAACGATTTCTAACAATTATCTTGTGATTTTGGTGACAACAACTTCAACAGATTGTGAAAATGAATATAAAGTTATTTTAGAAAATAATGGTTGGATGGTAGATTCTTCAAATTATGATGAATATGGCCATTATGCTTTAGATGCTACGGGTACATATGAACTTTATTTTTATTATCAAAACAATTATTTTGTAATCAGCATTCAAAAACCACAAGCAGAAGCAGTATCATCTATTCAAATTATTCCAACGAGTTTTAGTAGTGCTAGTTATGCAGCAAACAATGGAACAAAAATTTTTGAAGACTTGCTATTTGCTTGTAACAATATCATGAATCAAGGCGGAAAAATTCAAATGAAGAAAAATGCGAGTTATTTTTATAATATAGATGCCTTGACTTTATCTTCCATTGAAATTTTAAATGGTTCTGAATCCATTAAAGTTTATGCTTGCAGCGTGAGCGGAGATAAAACAAGTGGAGTAGAAATTTTGGCTGATGCACAAGGTGTTTATAACTTAACAGATTATTCTTATTTTTATATTGAAGCAATTGATAAAGTTGGAACAATGGAAGCTTTAACTATAAATTTAGCAGCTTAGATAACTTAAAAGTAGCTTTCAAAAGGAAAACTACTTTTTTGTTTGCTTTATTTTATGAATGGTTAACTTGTAAACAACAATAAAGTTTCTTATAATATGCTTATGAATATGTATTTTATCAAAGATACTTATTTATATATTTTTTGATAAGGTGGGAGAATTTTGAATAAAGAAGATTATACATTTGATTATTTGCCGAATCAAAGCCATTTAAAATTATTTCAACATAAGCATATGTTTCGCATGAATACGGATAGTTGTTTGTTGGGAAACTTTTTAAAACTACCGAGTAATAGCCGTGTTTTAGATATTGGGACGAATAATGGAGTTTTACTTTTATATGCCTCTGTTTATAATTGCAAAGAGTTAGTTGGGATTGATATTAATGATGAAGCAATTAAATTAGCAAATTATAATTTAACTTATAATCATGTCCAAAACTTTCATTTATATTCTTTAAGTGTTCAAGAGTTTAAAGACATCAATTTATTTGATGTAATTATATGTAATCCACCTTACTTTCAAAACTCCTTAAAAAACTCAAATCCTTATTTAAGTTTAGCTCGTCATGAAGATAATTTACCTTTGCCGATTTTGTTTAAAAAAGTTGATGAATTATTAAAAAAAGATGGTAGCTTTTACTTAGTTCATCGCTACCAAAGATATATGGATATATTAAAAGAATTGTCGCTATATTCATTGAAAATTGTCGATTCACAATTTATTGAAAACAAAAAAACGCAAAATCCAGAAACTATTTTACTTAAGATTCAAAGAAATAAAAGCGAGTGATTTCTCACTCGCTTTTGTCGTTAAAATGCTTATTTTTTCCATTGATAATACTGTTCATCTTTTGTAATATCAATAGTGCTTTCAGGTGCTTTTTTCTCGTATAAGTAAAAGTTTGCATTTTTAAATAATCGCAAGAAATCCCTTTCACGAATCGGATAACTGACATTTTCATTGATTACAATGATAAAACCGTTACGCAAAGCAAAATAATATTTTTCAAAATTAACAACTGAAACTAAAAACTTCTTCGCTTTTAAATAAATTAAAGCTTGATTTATATTGAGTGCTTGTTCCATCATTTTTTACTCTTCTTCTGATAATAAGCGAATCATATAACCACATTTACAAATTTTAATGGCTATACCACCTGTAATTTTGTGATCTTCTTCTCTTGTCTCGCCACATTCTTTACACGTCATGCGATGCTTTTGATCACTTAAAATTTCCCATTTCCAATCATGTTCATGATAAAAATATTCTCCACATGGACACATATACGTTATTACATCAGGTTCTACATAATAATAGTTTTTACTATGCTTATGTGGGCTTGTATATTTAATGGCATAGTAATTAGCTATTGTGTACTTTCGAATAATTACATCAGATAAACTAGGCTCTGTTTTTTCTCCAAAATGTACTCTCATTCCTTGTCCATTGTCTACATAACCATAGGCAACAACGGCGTGGTGAAGATAAGCAGATGAAATATCAGTATCTAAACCAATAATACCTAATTCTAATAGATAATTATTTCTTAAAAAATTAATAAGCGTTGATATAGTAGCTGTACCAGTTCCAGCACTTTTTAAACCACCGACTTCGCTAATATAATTATATGAACTTGCCATATTGTTTGAATAAGCTTCATGTATTTTTTTTAATTGATTAAAATTTATTGAGGCAGGAATATTCATGTCTTTTCCTATTTGCATCATATCATAATGAAAAGCGTAATTGGTTCCAGAAGATTCTTCCCATTCGCTCATTTCTTCAGAATAAACTTGTTCCTTTACAATATATTCCTCGGGAATTAAACCAGCTTGTCCACCGAAATTTTCAAAATAGCCTAAAATCATTTCCAAGGCTATATATGAACAACTTCCTTCTAAATTTTCAGCAAAATTTTCATGCAAATTTTTAAAATAGTATGGATGAGGAATATCATAATTTGAGGGAACACTAGCATAAGTGGATATTTCTTCTTCATCTGCTATTTTATTTGCTTCAATTTGCGCATGTAGATTTTGCAATAGTGTACGAGTAGATTCATTAACAGTCTCATCAGTTAATGCATTTTTAAGTGTGTCATTATTATCAATATAAAAGTAATTTTTTGGACCTACATAAATTTTAGTGAAAGAATCTAAATTTAAATAAGGTGAATTTGAAGATTCAGAATACTCTTCATAATTTTGAGTTTTAGTATCAAAAATTAAATATCCATCTTCTTCAAAAGTAATTAAATAGTACTCTAATTCATAATTTATATTAAACAAATCTTGAATATTTTTTATTGTTTTATTGGATAGTTTTTCACTAACAATGGTATTAATAGTATTTAAATAAATATTGTCAGTGTTAATCATCTTTTTAATTTGTTTATAAGTTTCAGTTTGTGTTTTAAATGAACAAGCGAAGTTCATTTTTTTTATTTCGATGTCTTTTGAATTAGTTAAGAACATCGTCAAAACGGCAAGTAAAATAGTCTGTGGTTTCATTTGAGTCTCCTAAAATCTGTTTCTATTAATGATTAAATTAACGATTTTACAACAAGTTTTTCTTGAATAGAATCGTACTGAGCGATATAAGTCATATCGTTATATTTTAGTTCGTGTTCTAAGTAATATTTTCGGGTGTATGCATCGTATTTTAATTGGGCAAAAATTCCTGTGTTTTCAGCATTTAAAAATTCTTTGGTTAAAGTTTCTCCAATTTTGTTTTCAAAGGATAATTTTAACTCTTCGGTTGTATAAGGTAAGTTACTTTCCAAACGATAACGAGTTAATTCGTTTTCTGTCTTAGCTAACAAATAAAGATAATTTACATTATTATCCGCATAAAAAACTAGTGTAGCTACTGAAAAATTAATTTCTCCTTGTAATGGTTCATATTTAATTTCTTTGTCTCTAGTTATAATAACTTTATTAATAGTAGCAATATTTGATTCATTTATAATCTCAGCGTTGAAAAGTTTTATCAAAGATGTTTCTGAAAGAAAAGAAGTGCATTCATTGATAATTTTTAAATTTATTTCATTAGCTACAATTTTTTTGTTATCTAGAAAATAATTCCAATCATAAATTGGATCAATTCTAATTACAGGTGTTGGAATTTTTGTTTCTCTCGTTGAATACATAATTCCTCCGCCAATAAAAACACCCATGATTAAAGATAACATAAAATAGGCTGTTTTTGCAAAGATAAATTTGAAATTCTTTTGTGTAGTCGTTGGTTTAGCAGCTAAATTATCATCTGAACTAAACGTTAGCTTTGATTTAATTGTTTCGCAATTAATAATTGGTTGATCGCCTTTACAAATGCTTGCTTCCAAGTTTTGTTTTAATTCAATTTTAAAATTCATTTATTTTTCCTCCTTTTTTGCGTTAAAGTTATCTTTTTCACTTTTCTTTCTTCTTTTCGTTCATCTTTGCTTCTTTATGTAAAGCCCTAATTTTACGAATTACTCTGTAATATTTTGCTACAACTCTATCAAAAGTTGTGTTCAACATAGTTGCAATTTCTTTAAAACTAATTCCATAAACCAAATGATAAATTACGATCAAATTGTCTTCGGCTGAAAATAATTTCGAAATGTCAAAATTATATTGAGCTTTGTATGCTTCTAATGAAATTTTATCAATATCACAATCTTCTAGTGAGATATACTTAGACGATTTTTTAGCAATCGTCAAAGCAGAATTTTTTGCAATTTTGATAATCCAAGAATGAAAGTTCTTTGGACTTCTCAAAGATGAAGTGTCAACGAATACTTTTACAAAAACATCTTGAAGTACGTCTTTTGCCACCTCCTTATTTCTTACAATTGAAAATATTAGAAAATATAATAATTTTTCGTATGCCTCATATACTTCGTTAAATGCTGATTCATAACCCCTTTTCAATTCTTCTATCATTTTAATACTTACTTTCATTTGTCTATATCCTCCTTTCTGACTAAATCTGCTCTCATTAATATAGACTATTTTACCTGCCAATTTTTGACAAATTTTTGAAAAAATTTTATTTTTTCTCAAAAAAGCAAAAAAGCACTTTAACATCTACCACTATAAAACGAAAGTGATAAAATATAAAGTGCAAGGTTGATAGTCACATAAGTGTGACCTATTTACAACTCTTTATCATTAATTCACACATCTTGTTTGAAAATTCTACTGGATCCTTTAATGGAAAGCCTTCCATTAAGAGGGCTTGTGAATAAAGTAGCTTAGCATAATCTTGTAATTGATTTGGATCTTTTATATAAATAGATTCCATTGCTTTAAACAATTCATGATTTGCGTTTAATTCTAATACTTTTTGTGCTTTTGCTTTGTTATCAGTTGGTAAAGTAGATAATACTTTTTCCATTTCTAAAGAAACGCCATCTTTACTTACTAAACAAACAGGAGAGTCACTTAAACGAGAAGAAATAACAACATCACTTACATCATCTTTTAAGTACTCCTTTAATTTTTCAATAAATGGTTTCTTCAAATCTTTTAATTTTTCAACTTCTTCTTTTTCTTTATCATCTAAAATATCTAAATCGCCTTGATTGATTGATTTAAATGATTTTTTATCATAATTTTGTAACATTGTAATTACAAATTCATCAATACTTTCATCTAAAATCAAGACATCAAATCCATGTTTTTTTACTAAATCCATTTGTGGCATTGCTAAAACAGCTTCTTTATCTTTTGCTGAAGCAAAATAAATGACTTCTTGTCCCTCTTTCATAGTTTCAACATATTTTTTTAAGGTGATAGGTTTTTCTTGATTAATGGTTTTATATACGAGTAAATCTTGTAGTTTTTCTTTATCAGCCCCATAACTATTATAAATGCCGTACTTTAAGTTTACACCATAATTCTTAAAAAAGTCTAGATATTTATCATAGTCATCTTTCATTAATTTATTTAATTCATTTAAAACCTTTTTTTCAATGTTAGAAGCAATTTTAACTAATTGTGAATTTTGTTGTAAAATTTCTCGACTAATGTTTAAGGATAAATCACTTGAATCCACAAGACCTCTTACAAAACGTAAATAATCAGGGATAAGTTCTTTACATTTATCCATGATAAATACACCTTTGGTATAAAGTTTTAAGCCACGTTCATAATTTTCAGTATATAAATCATAAGGTGGTTTTTTTGGAATAAATAAGAGGGAGTTATAAGTTAACATTCCTTCTGTATTAACAAACATAGAAAGCATAGGATCATTGTAATCAGCAAACTTTTGTTTGTAAAATTCATTTAATTCTTCTTCAGTGACATCCTTTTTAGCTTTTTTCCAAAGTGGTACCATAGAGTTAAGGGTTTGCGTTTCAATCACAGTTTTAAATTTATTTTCAATTTCTTTACCTTCATCATCTACTTCAGGAACACTTTTTTCAATATCCATGGTAATAGGATAACGAACATAATCGCTATATTTTTTTACTAATTGACGAATTTGGTATTCATCTAAGAATTGTTCGTAATCTTCTTCCTCTGTTGATTTACGAAGTTGAATCATAATTTTTGTACCGATAGTATCTTTTTGAATTTCTTCAATTTCATAACTTTCTGTACCTTCTGATTGAAAACGATATCCTTTTTCATCAAGTGGCGAACGTGTTTCTACAATTACTTTATTACTTACCATAAAAGCACTATAAAATCCGACACCAAATTGTCCAATGATTTCAATGTCTTTGGCCTTATCATCTTTTAAATTGTTTAAGAATTCTAAAGAACCACTTTTTGCAATCGTACCTAAATTATTGATGACTTCATCATAAGTCATACCAATTCCATTATCTTCAATGATTAAAGTGCGATTTTCCTTATCAATTGATAAATGGATAGAATATTGACTTTGCGGTTTGATAGCATCATTTGTTAAAGATAAATAATGATATTTGTCAATTGCATCCGATGCATTTGAGATTAATTCTCTTAGAAATATTTCTTTGTTTGTATAAATTGAATTAATCATTAAATCTAATAATCTTTTCGATTCTGTTTTAAATTCTTTCATTTCACTCATATGAGACATCTCCTTTTATTTTTACACATTTATATTATAATAACCATTTTTAGCACTGTCAATACTTGAGTGCTAGAAAATAAAAATCATTGATAAAAGAAAGATACATCTTTCTTTTTCGACTCTTTTTTTGTAAACTAGTAGTTGGTGATGAATATGAGTATGGCAAATTTAAAAGACTTCAATATGTATTATAAAAAAGAAGGAACAGGGGAGCCTTTAATTTTATTGCATGGAAATAATGAAGATAGTAGAATTTTTGATAAAACCATAAAGAAATTATCTAAACGCTATACCGTTTATGCTTTAGATAGTCGTGGCCATGGAAAAAGTGAAGGGTTTGTAGGAGCTTTTTCTTATGAATTGATGGCTGAAGATGTCAAAGAATTTATGGAGATTAAAAAGATAAAAAATGCGATGGTTTATGGCTTTAGTGATGGCGGAATTATTGCATTATATCTTACGCTTGCTTATCCAAGTAAAGTAACTAAGTTAATGATAAGTGGAGTAAATCTTTTTCCAAAAGGTTTAAAAAGATGTTATTTAATGTATTTTTCATTTAAAGAAAAATTTTGTAAATCCAAAAAAGAAAAAGCGCTTTATCAATTAATGCTTACACAACCGAATTTAACTTTTGAACAATTAAATGCGATAAAAGTTCCTACTTTAATTACGGTTGGAAAAAAAGACATAGTTAAATTAAAGCATACTTTAGCGATTCAAAAAAATATTTCAAATTCGCAATTAGTACTCGTTAAAAATGCGAATCATTATAATTACATTTGCCATTCTTCAACGATTGCTACGATTCTTTATAATTTCTTAACGAATCAAAAACAAAGTTAATTTTTATATTAGAGGGGATATAAAATGGTAATTATTATTACAGGCGCCACATCAGGAATTGGCAAAGAAACAGCTTCCTTACTTAAAAAAGAAGGCCATACTATTTATTGTTTAGCCCGACGTGTTTTACAAGATGAAAACATCCATTATCTTCAATGTGATTTAAAAAATAAAGAAGAAATAAAACAAGCAATTACGCAAATTATTTTTGAGCAAAATCGAATTGATTGTATTATTAACAATGCAGGAATGGGCATTAGCGGAGCTTTTGAACATCATCAAGAGGATGAAATGGAAACGATTTTAAAAGTTAATTTAGAAGGGCTCCTTTATTTTACAAAATTATGTATTCCATATTTAAAGAAAACGCAAGGAAGGATTATTAATATAAGTAGTATTGCAGGAGCGATTAGTATTCCATTTCAAACAATGTATTCACTTACAAAAGCCGCAATAATAAGTTTTAGTAAAGGGTTAAGAAATGAACTTAAACCATTTAAGGTAAAAGTGTGTTGTATTTTACCTGGCGATATCGCAACTGAATTTAGTCAAAATAGAGTGAAATCAAAACAAGAAAAGGATTATCAAATGCGAATTCAAAATTCAATTGCTAAAATGGAAAAAGATGAAAAAAATGGAATGTCACCATCAAAAGTGGCTAAAAAAATTCAAAAAATCATTCATAAAAAAAATCCTCCAATTTTATGTAGTGTAGGTTTTCAATATCAAATGATTTTATTTTTAAGTAAAGTTTTACCAGCAAGAATAATTAGTACAATTATTTATCAAATGTATGCTAAATAAGAGGAATAATTCCTCTTTTTTTCATAAAATGTGATGTATTTATGTGAAGCTAAAGTAAGAATATCTTTAAATAATTTAATATCAAAAGAAAAGCACAAAGATATTCATTTTGGAATAAATGTTTTTACTTAAAAGATTTATAAATGCACTTGAAAAAAATAAAATGGACTTAAAGTAAATTAAGTCCATTTTTAAAAGAAAATTATTTAATCACATATACAAAAGCTTCATAAGGGAGCAATGTGAAATCTGTTTCTTTTCGAATATTCTTATAATTTGATAAAATGACTTGTTTAATTTCAAAAGGTAGTTGGATAACTTCATTGTATTGATTCATATTAATAACCACACAAAGTGTTAAATCATTTGATTTACGGCTATAAATAAATACATTTGGATTATCATCTTCATAAGATTCAAAATCACCATAAACAAGAGTGTTTTTATAAAGTTCATCTTTTCGTATGCGTAATAATTTTTTATAAAAATTAAGAATTGAATTTGGATCTTCTTTTTCTTTTTTCGCATTAATATAGGTATAGTTAGGATTAACTTTAATCCAAGTTTTCGCACCCTTATTAAATCCTGCATTGACAGAATCATCCCATTGCATTGGAATTCGGTTGTTATCTCTTCCTTCTTTAAAGCAAGCATCCATGAATTCATCGTAAGAGAGAACTTTTTTTTCTAAGACTAATTCTTTGTAATGGTTAAGAATTTCAATATCTCGATATTCATCAATTGAATCCATGACAATATTTGTCATTCCAAGTTCTTGACCTTGATAAATATAAGGAGTGCCCTTTAAAAAATAATTCATAATTGCGATTGCTTTTGCTGATTCTAAATAAAAATCTTTGACATTCCCAAATTTATTGATACATCGACCTAAGTCATGATTTTCAACAAACAAAGCATTCCAACTTAAGTTATTTAAACCATGTTGATATTTACATAAAGTTTCTTTAATAAAATGCATATTAATTGGTTTAGGCGTAAATTTATGATAACGTGTAAAATCACAAGTAGAGCTTGTGCATTCGAATTGGAAAACCATATCAAGTTCTTGATTTTTTGGATTGGTAAAGTCAATTGCTTTTTCCAAATCGCCCCAAGCTTCACCAACGGTCATGGCTTCATATTTTCCAAAAGAACGAAGATGAAGTTCTCTTACTTTTTGATGAAGAGTAGGACCATATGCATGAATATTACGATCAATTTCTTTTCCAATTAATTGAATTACATCAAAACGAATTCCGCGAATACCTTTCTCCATCCAAAAATTAATAATATCGACAAACTCATCCATGATTTTAGGATTTTCCCAGTTTAAATCGGGTTGTCCTGGTCCAAATTCATGAAAATAATATTGTTTGGTTTCCATATCATATTCCCAAGCAGAACCACCAAAAGTGGAGCGAAGATTAAATAAGGCTTCATCTCTCCAAACATAATAATCACGATAAGGATTTTCTTTGCTTTTTTGGGATTCTTTAAACCAGTGATGTTCACATGATGTATGATTAGCAACGATATCCATCATAATATACATGTCTCTTTTTTTTGTTTCTTCAATTAAAGTATCCATATCTTCCATACTTCCAAACAATGGATTAATTGCCTTGTAATCAGCTACATCATAGCCATTGTCTTCCATTGGTGAATCAAAAAAAGGGGTAAGCCATAAAACATCGACTCCTAAATCTTTTAAATAATCCAAATGTGATATAATTCCTTTTAAATCTCCATATCCATCATTATTATCATCAGCAAAACTCATAGGATAAATTTGATATACTACTTTGTCATGCCACCATTTTTTTTCCATAACTAATCCTCCATATTTTTGTCAAAAATATTGTAACATAAAGTGTAAAAAAATAAAATTAAAGAAAAATTCTAAATAATTTTTTTTATGAAAATCAATCATATTTAAATCATTTTTTATCAAAAAAACAATGTAAGCCCTTTCATTTGCGAAAAAAATAGTTTATAATACATTTGTAAATCGATTTTATAGAATAATTTTGAAGATATTAACTTACAAAAAATATGTAAAGGAGGAAATTTTAATGGTTGATAGCAGTTTAAAATTATTGTTTAAACCTTCAATGTTTAATTATTTTTATGAAAATGAAGATGGAGAATTAGTTATATACAATTCTTATTTAGGCTTACAAAAATCTATAAAGTTTAAGAATCACAAACAGTTAGTTAAAAAAATTCTTACTAATAAAGTTATAAGTGAAGACATTTTTGATAAAGAAGAATTCTTTATAGCAAAAGGCTTATATGAAAGAGGCTTTTTAGTTGAAAAAGAAAAAGATGAAAAAAATCTTCGATTTATAAAAAATTTTACACGAAAAGCCAATAACTCTTTACTTTTTGTAATTCATACAACTAAAAATTGTAATTTTAGATGCAAATATTGCGCTTTAGATTTTTGTAGAGATAATTTGCATAAATCAAGTGAATTAGGAATTATTAATTATATTGAAAAAAACATAAAAAATTACAATAGTATTTCTTTTAGTTGGTTTGGTGGGGAACCTTTATTGAATATGAAAAGCATTGAATTTCTTTCAAAAAAGGTAATTGAAATATGCAATTTATATAAAATTCCTTATAGAAGTTCTATAACAACCAATGGCTATTTATTAAGTCCAAATATTATAAATGAATTAATAAATTATAAAGTATTTAGAATAGTAATAACAATTGATGGTATTAAAAATACTCATGATAGTTTAAGAGTATTGGCGGATGGTTCACCTACTTTTGATAAAATAATTAATAATTTAAAATTTTTGCGAGATAATGTTAAAGACCGTCGATTAAGAATTATTATTAGAACAAATTTTACGAAAAAAAGTTTTGAAAAGATAGACGAGTATTACTCATTTTTTGATAAAGAATTTGGTCATGATAAAAGATTTTCATTATTTGCAAGAATTGCAGGTGATTGGGGAGGAGAAAGAGTAAAAGAAATTTCCTCAAATTTATTAGATAACAATAGTTATAATTTTATCTTAAAAAAAATATCTAACCTCAAAGGAAATATAAAATTTTTATTGAATTGTGAAGATATTGATATGGGAGGATATTGCAATGCTAATTATTTAAATAAATTTACCATTGGTGTGGATGGTTTGATTTCTAAATGTGACTCTTCTGATAAAGAAATTTCAATCGGAAAATTAAATGAAAATGGATTAATGGATATTGATTTTGATGAATATTCAAAATGGCTTAATAATTTAAAATATGTTGATGAAAAATGTGATAATTGTTTCTATAGTATAAATTGCAATTTTTGTTCTTGTCCGAAAATCATTGCGAAATATAAACGTAAATCATGTGTTTTAGAAGACTTAGATTTGAAAGAACTAATTAATTTATATGATAAATCTTATGGAATTAATTTTGTAGATAATCAATTTAATATGGATGGTGTAAAAGATGAAAAAATTAGAAATTAAAGAAAAAATTAATAAAGTTTTAATAAATTTTGGTATTATCAATATTAATAATGAACCAGATATATGTTTACTTGATTATTTGTCCGATTCGTTACAATTAATGGAATTCTTATGTGAAATAGAAGAAGAATTAGGTATAGAATTAGACGATGATATTATTAGTTACGAAATATTTTATTCTCTCAATGGTTTTTGTGAATTACTTGAATCCATGATTAATAAAAAGGAAGGAGGTGAATAAAATGAAAAAGAAAAAATTATTTAAAAAAAACATGAACATCCACAAGATTGAACTTTATGATAACATAACAAATGAAAATTGTCCTCAAGGAGGAGGAAATTGTAATTGTCCACAATATAATGGTCAAAATTGTGTGTCAACTTGTGGTAAAAAGTAGGCTGTTGTTCTTTGGAAAGGTATTGAATACCTTTCCAATCATTTTAGTAAGGAGAATAACATATGAAAAAAAATTTGCTAATTATTAAGCAGTCTTTAAAGTATCTTTATAAGCATAACAAGCTATGTTTATTATGTTATTTTTTAAGAGTAATATTGTGCTCCATAGAGCCTTTAATCTATGTTCTTTTTTCAAAATATATTATTGATAGTTTATTTCCTAAATTATTGCTAAAAAAAGCTATTATTCTAGTAATCATCATGGTTTCTTTGCAATTTTTATTTTCATTTCTTGGAAGAATAATATCAATGAAAATAGAAAATGATGCTGAAAAAATACTCTATTATCAGAAGATGGAATTTATAAATCATCAAAAAAATATTTTTTATCAACAAACGGAAAATACATCTTTTTATGATGATTATTATAATGCGAATGAATATATTAATCGCGGTTCAAATATCCATATTATGAATCAATTACAAATAATCTTTTCATCATTATTAACGATTGTAGGATTAATTTATTTATTAAAAGAAGTTTCAATTATTGCATTAGGATTAAGTTTAATAATTTATTTTATTAAATTAAAGTTTGTTAAAATTAAAAATAAAAAAATTTATGAATTTGAAATTAAAAATACAAATAGTCGAAGAAAAGAAAATTTCTATGTTTGGGGGTTTACCAATTCAAAATATATCAAAGAAAATAGATTGTTTGAAACATTTCCCTATATTTCAAAAGAAATAGATAGAGCAAGTATTGAACTTACAAAAAAATGTGTTCAACAATTTAATTTGAGTAGTAAATATTCCATTATCCCTATAATATTAGATGGAATTTTAATTTTTATTATTTATTTTTCAATGGTTTTATCTTTTAAATTCAGAAGTCTAACTGTTGGTGATTATTCTATGATTTTAGCGGCGTTTATCAGTTTTAGTTCTACTATTAACGCGATAATTAAAGCTTCATCCGCAATTAATAATGAAAATTTTTATTTTGACAAATACAATGAGATTCTAAAATCCTATGAATTAGAAAATAACAAAGAAAAAATAAAAATAAATAAAGTAAACTCGATTGAATTTAAAAATGTATCATTTCAATATCCTAATACTGAAGTTTATGCATTAAAAAATATTAATCTTAAAATTACAGGGGAAGATTTTAAAAAAATTTCTATCGTAGGCAAAAATGGTTCTGGCAAATCAACTTTTATAAAATTACTAATGAAATTATATAGTCCTTTAGAAGGTGACATTTATATTAATGATATAAACATTAAAGATATACCTAATGAAGACTATTATTCATTATTTTCACCAGTATTTCAAGATTATAAAATTTATTTAACTAGTATAAAAAACAATATTTCTTTTGACGAAGACGAAATAATTGATGATGAATTAAAACAAATGGATTTATATGATAAAATTCTAGAATTAAAATACAAAGAAAAAACAAATATTTCTAAAGAGTTTGATCAAGAAGGAATCGATTTTTCAGGTGGAGAAAGGCAAAAAATAGCGATTGCAAGAGCTCTGCATAAAAAATCATGTATCACAATATTAGATGAGCCTACAGCTTCATTATCATCAAATAGTGAAAATCAGTTATATAAAATGGTTTTAAATTGCAAAGATAACATTATATTCTTTATTTCCCATAGATTATCAAGCTGTCGATTTACGGATAAGATTATTGTTTTTGATAGTGGAATGATTAAAGAAATTGGTTCTCATGATGAATTAATGAATCTGAATGGGATTTATACTCAATTGTTTTTAGCACAAGCAGAATTATATCGTTTGGGTGGTGAAGAAAATGAAGAATAACATAGAAAAAATGACTTTTTTTGGAGTTTTAAAAGAAGAATTTAGAAAGCATAAATTAAGTGTAGTCATTCAGTTATTACATGGAATTTGTTCTGCCATTCGGCCTTTTATATTTATATGTTTTCCTCCTTTGATTATTGACTATTTAATTACTCAATCATTTTCTAAAACTTATCTCATTATAGGCATTTTTGCCTTGTCTGCGACCATAATAGATATTTTAGCAGGATTTATTTATGCTAAATTTCAAAGTAATGTTTACTTTCTACCACACCAATTCAATAAACAAAATATTTTAAAAAGTATTGTAATTGATTTTAAATATATGGAGCAAAAAGAAAGTTTAGAAAAATATACATATTCACTGGATTCGGCTTGGACTTGTTGCTCAATTGTATATGATTTTTTTACTACTTTAATTATTGCAATAGTTAAATTCATTTTAATTATTTCATTATTATTAACATTAGATTTGTATATTGTTCTTTTTGTGGTTGGTATTGTTATAATCAATTATTTTATAAATGCCTTGATTATTAAAAAAAATAAACAATTTGGAGAGCAAAGAAATAAAATATCACGTTTTGTAAATTATTATGATGATATTTTAGCAGGTCTTGAATTTGGAAAAGAAAAAAGACTTTATCCAAAATTGCATAATTTATTTTTTCAAAAATATACGGATAGTACGCATGATTTAATTGAATATGATAAAAAAGTTAGAAATTATAATTTTCAAATGACTACATTGACTCAAATTATTTCTACATTGCAAAATATAGGAATATATTTTATGATGATTCATAAATATTCTTTAAACGAAATAACTCTAGGTTCATTTTTTGCTTATGTTGGCATCGCCAATGAATTATATTCAACTTTTTCTCAATTAATTAATGTATCAATTCAATTATCAAAATTTAAAATATATGCGAAAACTTATAATGATTTTATGAAATTAGATAATGTTTATGAAAATGGTAATTTAAATATTGATTTTAATAAAATACCAAATATTACTTTTGAAAATGTGACTTTTAAATATCCAAACACAGATAAAATTGTTCTCGATAACATAAACTTTAAAATTGAACCGCATGAAAAATTTTATATTTCAGGAGAAAACGGCAGCGGAAAAACTACCTTGATGAAATTGCTTCTAAGATTATATGAACCATGTAGTGGTGAAATAAAATTAAATGGTATAAATATTAATCAATATGATTACAAGCAATATTTATTATTACTCTCGATTATATTTCAAGATTTCAATTTATATAAAATATCAATAAAAGACAATATTTGTTTTCATCATTTTGATGAGAAAAGATTTGAAGAAATCATATCTAAATGTGAATTAAATGAAGTTATTGAAAAACTGCCAAATAAAGAAAACAGCAATATAGATAAAGAGTACAATGAAGATGGTATAGGACTATCTGGTGGAGAAGAACAAAAAATAGCGATTGCTAGATCTTTATATAAAGATGCAAAGATTTTTATTTTTGATGAACCAACTGCGGCTTTAGATCCTATAAGTGAAAAAAAGATTTTATCTTTATATAATAAAATTTCAAAAAATAATACAAGTGTTATTATTTCACATCGTATGAGTACTGCTTCATTATGTAATCATATTCTTGTTTTAAAAAATGGAAAAATAATAGAAGAAGGTTCTTTTCATGAATTAATGGATATAAAAGGTGAATTTTATGAAAACTATAGGTTGCAATCTAAGTATTATGAATAAAATATATGACGTTATTGTTATAGATTCAGGTGTTAATGATAAGGAAATTGATGCAATTTATATTCAAAAAAAGAATGGTAAATACACTATAAACGATGAAGTTGAAGATCATTTAGATCATGGAACAAATGTTGTTAAATTAATCAATAAAAATTATAAAAAAAAGATTTTAATGATTAAAATTATTGATAATAAAATTAAAATATGGTAATATAATAGTAGGTTAATAG
>CAJJXN010000027.1 GCA_905197115.1 uncultured Bacillota bacterium
TGGAAACGGTGAAGGTGTATTGGTCAGGAATCACTCTGGAGCTGCATCCTGAAATAAGTAGGGAATGCCGTTGATTGCGTTAAAATCTTAAGTGCATATCGAATGATATGAACAAAGGTGGTACCGCGTGCAAACGTCCTTTATGAAGGACGTTTTTTTATTTGTGAAAGGGGATATATATGAATTACAAAAGCACACTCTTAATGCCAAAAACTGATTTTGAGATGCGTGGTAAGCTTCCTACTAAGGAACCTGCTTACGTAGAAAGATGGCAGAACGCTAACATGTATGAAAAGGTTATCAAACAGAATGAAGGGAAAGAACATTTCATTTTCCATGATGGACCTCCATATGCAAACGGCAATATGCATGTAGGACACGCACTAAATAAAACATTAAAAGATATTGTTGTACGATACAAATCAATGAATGGTTTTTATGCTCCTTTAATTCATGGTTGGGATACACATGGTATGCCAATTGAAATTGCTTTACAAAAGAAAGGTTTCAGTATTAAAAACTTAAGCGTATCCGAATTTTGTGACAAATGTTCTAAATTTGCAGATGAACAAGTTGGCATTCAAAGAGAACAAATTCGCCGTATGGGTGTTTTAGGAAATATGGATGAACCATATTTAACCAAAAATAAGGATTTTGTCGCCAAACAAATCGATGTATTTGCCCAAATGGCTCTAAAAGGATTCATTTATAAAGGTCTAAAAACTGTTTTTTGGTCTCCTTCAAGTCAAACTGCTTTAGCAGAAGCTGAAATTGAATATTATGATGTTAAATCTTATAGCATTTATGTTGCTTTTGACGTGATGGATGGTAAAGGACTCATTGATAATGACTCAAAATTTATTATTTGGACAACAACTCCTTGGACAATTCCATCAAACTTAGCAATTTGTTTAAATAAATCTATTCACTATGGACTATTTTCAACCAATAAAGGAAAGTTTGTAGTTTCTATCAATTTAATGGAATCTTTAAAAAATGAACTTGGTTTTGAAGAAGTTGTTCTTTTAAAAGAATTTAAAGGATCTGAGTTAGAAGGTATTGTGACAAAGCATCCTTTATATGATCGTCCTTCTTTAATTATTTTAGGAGATCACGTTACCGAAGAAAGTGGTACAGGATGTGTTCATACCGCACCAGGACACGGGGAAGATGACTTTATCGTAGGATGTCAATATCACTTACCTCCATATTGTCCTGTAGATGAAAAAGGATATTATACAAAAGAAGTAGGCGAAGATTTAGCTTTTAAATTTTATGAAGAAGGCAATGAAATCGTTATTGATAAATTAACAAAATGTCATGCTTTATTAAAAGTAAGTCAATTTGTTCATAGTTATCCACACGATTGGCGTACAAAGAAGCCACTTATTTATCGTGCTACTCCTCAATGGTTTGCATCCATTGATAAAATTCGAGATACATTATTAGAAGAAATCAAAAACGTAACTTGGTATCCTTCATGGGGAGAACTTAGAATGCATAATATGATTAAAGATCGTGCAGATTGGTGCATTTCTCGTCAAAGAAGTTGGGGAGTACCAATTCCTGTTATTTACAATGAAGATAATACGCCTATTCTTGAAAAGGAAGTATTTGATCATATTGTTACGTTATTTTATGAAAAAGGACCGAATGTATGGCATGATTTAACTGCTTTAGAATTATTACCAAAAAATTATAGTAATCCTGCTTCTCCAAATAAAAACTTTAAAAAAGAAACCGATATTATGGATGTTTGGTTTGACAGTGGTTCAAGTAGTATTTCCGTTTTTGAAAAAGAATCCCATCCCTACCCAGCCGATTTATATTTTGAAGGTTTTGACCAATATCGTGGCTGGTTTAATTCTTCTTTAATTATTGGCACTGCAATTAATGGTCATGCGCCATATAAAGCAGTTGTTTCCCATGGATTTATTTTAGATGGGGAAGGACGAAAAATGTCTAAGTCTTTAAAAAATACTCTTGATCCAAATGTTTTAGTTCAAAAGTATGGAGCTGATATTCTTCGTTTATGGGTGGCTAGTTCCAATTATCAAGAAGATATTCGCATTAGCGAAAATATCATTCAACAAGCAGCAGAAATGTACAAAAACATTCGCAATAAATTTAAATTTATGCTCGGAAATTTAGCTGATTTTAATCCTAAACAAGATATGGTTGACGAATATACTCTCATCGATAATGCGATTTTAGCGTTACTTTATAAGTGCATAGATACTTGTATGGATGCGTATGATCATTATCAATTTAATACGGTTCTATCGACAATTATTAATTACTTAACAATTCATTTAAGTGGCTTTTATCTAGATATGGCGAAAGATATCTTATATTGCGATCAAAAAGATGGATTACGTCGTAGACAAGTTCAAAGTGTTATTTATCAAGTTGTAAAAGAACTTGTAAAACTTTTAGCTCCAATTATTCCACATACTGCAGAAGAAATTTATAGTCATTTCGTAGGTAAAGAAAAAGAATCCATTCATTTAGAAAAATATCATTATCATCCATTTAATGTAGATCAAGATGAAAGATTATCTTCTTATTTACATCAATATGATGTGATTTATAAAGTAAGAAATGATGTATTAAAAGCCTTAGAAGAAAAAAGAAGTGAAAAAGTAATTGGTTCTTCTTTGGATGCTTATGTGACAATCGGCGTTAAAAATGAAGAAATTTATAAATTATTATCTTCTTTTGATCAAAAAACATTAAATCAAATCTTTATTGTTTCTTTTGTAGAACTTGTAAAAGAGAATGTAAATTTCAAAACTTATGATACAGTAAGTGTATCTGTAAAAGCTCATGAGGGTGTAAAATGTGAAAGATGTTGGAATAAAGTAGATGCTGATAAAATAAAAGAAGGAAACCTATGTCCTCGTTGTCATAGTGTTTTACATGGATAGTTTATGAAACAAAAAATTAGTGACATTTTTATTAAATTTCAATTATTAGCTGTGATTTTAATTATCATTGATCAAATCACAAAATTAATCTTTCGAACTTATTTTGAAGTAAATGAATATAACCAAGTGATCCATAATTTCTTTTACATTAAGTTAATTTATAACACTGGAGCAGCTGCTTCAATCTTAAATGAACACACCTGGCTTTTAACGATATTTAGTATTGCTGCATGTGCTGCGATTGAATACTATTTAATCAAATATAAGCCAAAAGATAAAGTCTTGCAAATTATTTTACTTGTATTATTTGCTGGTGCATTTGGCAATTTAATTGATCGCTTATTCGCTCAAAAAGTAACTGATTTCTTATGCTTTTATATATTTGGAAATGAGTTTCCAACCTTTAATTTTGCCGATATTTGCGTAACGCTTTCCTGTATTGCACTTATCATTTATTCTTTTATTAAACCTGATTCTAAAAAATCAAAAAAAGAAGAACAACCAATATTGAATGACTCAACAACAATAAGTGATGGTGAGCAACATGAATAATTTATTAGATGATTTAGAATATGATACATTTCTTGTAAATGAAACAGATGTTAATCAACGTTTAGATAAATTCTTATCGCTTCAATATGTAAATCTGTCAAGAAGTTATATTCAAACTCTAATTACTGAAACCTATGTTTTTGTCAATGATAAAAATGAAAAATCCTCTTATAAGGTAGAATTAAATGATAAAATTACTATCTTTTTTAAAAAAGATAAAGATTTAGATGTGCAACCTGAAAATCTACCATTAGATATAGTTTATCAAGATCAAGATATTGCCATTATTAATAAAAGAGTAGACATGGTTGTCCATCCAAGTGCTGGGCATACAAAGGGTACTCTTGTAAATGCTATTTTGTATCACATAAAGGACTTATCAACGATTAATGGAGTGACAAGGCCAGGAATTGTTCATCGTCTAGATAAAGACACAAGTGGTCTTTTAGTCATTGCCAAAAATGATTATGCACATCATTTTTTAGCTGAACAATTAAAAGACCATAGTATGGCAAGAACTTATTTATGTCTTGTAAAAGGGATATTAGAGACAAAAAAAGGTATTGTCAAAACTTTAATTGGTAGAGATAAAAATAATCGTTTAAAAAATAGTGTTGTCAAAGAAAATGGAAAAATGGCAATTACAGAATTCGAAGTTGTAAAAGAATATAATCAATATACTTTATTAAAATGCCATTTAAAAACGGGAAGAACACATCAAATTCGTGTTCACATGGATTTTATTCATCATCCAATTATTAATGACCCTTTATATGGGATAAACAATAAAATAGCCTATCAATCAAATCAATTATTACATGCTTATCAATTAACATTAATTCATCCAACCACACATGAAAAAATGACATTTACATGTGATATGCCAACTTATTTTAAAGAAGCTTTAGCAACAATCAAGGAGTGAGAGTATGAAAAAAGCAATTTCATGGGACCAATATTTTATGGGCATTGTGCAATTAAGTGCGTTAAGAAGTAAAGATCCAAATACCAAAGTAGGAGCTTGCATTGTATCCGCAAACAAACGAATTGTAGGAGTTGGCTATAATGGATTTCCTTATGGTTGTGATGATGAAACATTTCCTTGGGAAAGAGAAGGGGACTTTGTTAATACAAAATATCCTTATGTTGTTCATGCTGAATTAAATGCCATTTTAAATAGTAATAAAGATTTACAAGGCTGCAGTATTTATGTATCTTTATTTCCATGTCATGAATGTGTCAAGGCGATTATTCAAAGTGGTATTAAAGAAATTGTTTACTGTGATGATAAATATGATGGAACAGAAAGCGATATTGCGGCTAAAAAAATGCTTCAAGCAGCAAATATCACTTTAAGAAAAATTCCGTTTGTAAGTGTTACTTTAAAAGAGGGTAACTAAAGTATGCCGATTATCGTTCATATCGATATGAACTCTTTTTTTGCAAGTTGTGAAGTCAAAAGAAACCCTGCATTAAAAGGTAAAGAGATTATCATCAGTGGTAAGACAAATCGTAGTATTGTTTCAGCAGCATCGTATGAAGCGAAGAAAAAAGGAATTTATACAACTATGCCTTATTTTCAAGCGCGTCAACTTTGCCCTAATGCTTACTTTTTTGTCGGTGATTATGATTATTATCATGCTGTCAGTCATGAAATTTTTTCTTTTTTAAAAAAACGTTATTCTTTAGTTGAAATCGCAAGTGTAGATGAATGTTATATTGAAATTCAAGAAACAATTCAAAATCCAATGGAATATTTTAAAAGTTTGCAAAAAGAAATTTATGAAACCATTCACATTCCATGTTCTATTGGAGTTTCTTATAATAAATTTTTAGCCAAAATGGCTAGTGATTATCAAAAACCGATGGGAATTACATTTATTAAGAAAAAGGATGTTCCCAAAATTATTTGGCCCCAACCCATTCAAAATATGTATGGGATTGGAAAAGCAAGTGCTAAAAAATTAATCGATATTCAAATATTAACGATTGGTGATTTAGCGAATAAAGAAGACTATCGAATTGCTGAAATACTTGGGAGTTCTTATTTAAGTTATTTAGAGCATGCTCAAGGAAAAGGGATTTCTCATATTGAAGTCAAAGAATCTTTGCCTAAAAGTGTAGGGCATTCACATACTTTAGCCTTTGATAGTGACGATGAAGAAATTATAAAAAAAGAATTATATCCATTATGTTTACATGTAGCTGATCGTTTGCAAAAATTAAATATGATTGGGTATACAATAACTTTAACTTTAAAAGATAGTGAATTTGTTTTAAAAAATAAAAGTAAAAAAATGATGGTTCCAACTAATGATGAAGATCGAATATATATTGAAGCGATGAAATTATTAGATTATGCACTTCATTTTAAAATTCGATTAGTAGGAGTTTCTATATCGGATTTAATCTTTCCAGAAGATTATTATCAACAACTTGATATTTATCATTTAAATGATATTAAAATGAATAGAAGTGCTGATTTAATCGAACGTTTTAATGAAATAGCAGGACAAAAATTATTTATGAAAGCAAAAGATGCTAAGGGAAGTCATAAACATGAATAATGCTTTAGAAAAATATCAACAATATTTACTTATAGAAAAAGGACTTTCTTTAAAAACAATAGATAGTTATTTATCTGAATTAAAAATATGTGCAACTTATTTAGAATCAAAAGAAAGTACAAAAATTCAAAATGCAACTATCTTGCAACTATTGAATTTTTTATCTGAGTTAAATGCGAGCATAACCACGTATAATCACTATATTACCGTATTACGTAGTTTTTATAAATTTTTATTAAAAGAAAAATACACGCTTTTGTTTCACATTGATGATTTAGAATATAAAAAAAGAAAACGTTCTTATCCAAATGTATTAAAATTAAGTGAAATTCAACAGCTTATACATACTTTAGATAATGGATTATATGATCAACGCAATAAAACCATTATTTTAATTTTATATTGTAGTGGACTTCGTGTTTCTGAACTTGTTGAATTAAAGTTAAGTCAAATTAATTTTAAAGAAGGCTACATTCGCTGTTTTGGAAAAGGAAGCAAAGAAAAAGTTATTTATTGTGGGGATGTATTGACGATCATTTTAAAATCTTATTTAAATCAAATAAGACCTGAAATTTTGCATTTTAGAACATCTGAATACTTATTTATAAATAAAATAGGGGAACCACTTACACGCAAATATATTTATGACATTATTACAAAAGCAGCCAAGAAGGCTAACTTACATAAAAAAGTTACGCCTCATACGCTACGTCACACATTTGCCACACATCTTCTAGAAAATGGAGCAGATTTACGTTCAATTCAAGAAATGCTCGGACATAAAGATATTGCAACTACTCAAATTTATACACATCTTAGCAATCAAAATATCAAAGAAAGCTATCTAAAACATTTTAAAGATGTTGAAGAAGATTTATCCAAACAAAATTAAATTAAGAATAGTTATACTATTCTTTTTTTGTAATTTAAAGTATTTAGTGGTATACTATTGAGGGAGGTTATAAGAATGAATAAACAATTTAAAAGAGCTTTTGTAATTGTACTTGATTCACTTGGTATTGGAAATGGAAAAGATGCTAAACAATATCATGATGAAAATTCAAACACATTAAAACATATTGATGATACGAAGCCTTTAATGATTCCTAATTTACGTTCTTTAGGACTGGACCGAATTTGTGACATTTCTAAGCAAGAAACTAATTTAGATCATGCCTATGCACTAAAAATGAATGAAGCGAGTTGTGGTAAAGATACGCTTACAGGCCATTATGAAATTATGGGACTTTTAGTAACACAACCTTTTAAAACTTTTACTGAAACTGGGTTTCCAAAAGAATTGATCGATTTACTTGAAGAAAAGTGGCAACGTAAAATTATTGGCAATTGTGCAGCAAGTGGAACAAAAATTATTCAAGATTTAGGGGAAGAACAATTAAAAACAAAAGCGGCAATTGTATATACTTCAAGTGATTCTGTACTACAAATTGCTGCACATGAAGAAGTCATTCCTTTAAAAGAACTTTATCATATGTGTGAAATTGCACGTGAAATTACAAAAGATGAAAAATATAAGCTTGGCAGAATTATTGCTCGTCCTTTTATTGGCAGTGATGCTTCTAATTTCAAGCGAACACCTAATCGTCATGATTATGCTTTAAAACCATTTGCTAAAACGATGTTGAATCATTTAAAAGACGCAAATTATGATGTTATTAGTATTGGTAAAATTGCCGATATTTTTGACAATGAAGGCATTACCCGTTCCATAAAAATTAAAAACAATCAAGATGGCTGTGAAAAGACATTAGAAGTAATGAAAGAAGGTTTTAATGGCCTATGCTTTGTCAATTTAGTTGATTTTGATATGGAATATGGTCATCGTCGTGACCCAATTGGATATGGAAAAGCGATTGAAGATTTTGACATTTATTTAAAAAAGATGAAGCAGTTATTAACAAAAGAAGATATATTAATGATTTGCGCTGATCATGGAAATGATCCGACTTATAGAGGAAGTGATCATACACGTGAACAAGTGCCATTACTCATTTATAGTAAAGCATTTGAAGAATCAAAAATACTAGAAGAAGTGGACTCTTTTGCAACCGTTTCTTCTACGTTAGCTGACATATTTAATGTTAAGAAAACAAATTTAGGAAAATCAATTTTAGAATTATTGAAGTAGAAAAGAGGAACTTAAAATGAAGATTAAAAATATTTTACCCTTATTATTAGTTACTTTACTTGCTGGATGTGGTAAAGAAAAAGCGAAGGACTTAACGATTATTTCTCCAACTGGTGCACCTGCTGTCGCTTTTTATAATTATGCAACTGATAAAAATTATACAACCAATGGAACGCCTTCCAATATTGTCTCAAGCATGACCAAAAATGGAACTGATATTGTCGTAATTGATACATTAAGCGGTCTCAAAGCAATTAAAAATGCTAGTGCTCCTTATAAAATTTTTGCAACCATTACATTTGGAAACTTTTATTTAGTCGGAACAGGGCATGACGAAAACAATACTATTGATCCAGATGATAAAATTGTATTATTTGGACAAAATCAAACACCAGATAAACTTTTTCAATTACTTTATAAAGATTTTAATAATGTAAGTTATGTGACAAATGTTCAAGAAGCTGGAACTTGTCTTTGCTCTGGTAAAAAGCTACAAACACAAGAAGATGTAGATTACGTCTTTGTTGCCGAACCTATTTTAACAAATATTACAAGTAATCAACAATGTGCAACTTATGGAAAAACAACCATAACAAGTATTCAAGATAAATACAAAGAAGTAACAAACGATAAACGTTTAACTCAAGCATCTATTTTTGTAAAAAATGGTACAGATAAAAAAAGTTTAACCCAATTTGCTACAAATTTAAAAACAGATATTGAAAATGGTATAAAAGACCCTCAACTTATTTTTGATGGTATGTCTAAATTGGATACACCATCTGTTGCTGCAAAATTTGGTATTGGCGCACAAATTGCGAAAAATGTCATGAGTAATGGAAATCGTTTAGGATTAGGATTTGAATATGCGATTGACATTAAAGCAGATATTGATGCTTTTATAGCACTATTTGGTGAAGAAGCAACTAGCGCTGAAGTATATGAAAAGAAATAAAAAGAAATTTTTTATTGACTTATATGCGATTTTAGGAATTACCATTTTCTTGTTTCTTTGGGCTATCTTGTCTGCTTTGATTCATGAACCCAAATTGATTTTTCCTTCTCCTATAGATACTTTTAAAGAATTTTTTACCTTAATAGGGCAAAAATATACTTATCTATGCATAGGACAATCTTTATTAAAAACATGTATCGGCTTTTTATGTTCTCTCATACTTGGTTGTATATTTGGAATATTTGGAGGAATATTTAATAAATTTCATAAGACAATTTTACCGATTATTACCTCTTTAAAAGCGATTCCAACCGTTTCTTTTTTATTCTTGTTTTTTGTAATTAGTGGCTATGAAAATGCCCCAATATTTGTCGTCATTTTTATCACTTTTCCTTCTCTTTATGATTCAGTAGTAGGCGGCATAAGAAACATTAGTAAAAGCATAATAGCAGCTACTCGCTTAGATAGTAGTTCACTTTTTAAACGGATTCATAAGGTATATTTTCCCTTAGCTTTTAATTATATAGCAGTTGGAATTACTGCCTCTTTTGGGTTAGCTTTAAAAGTAGAAATTATGTCTGAAGTTATTTCTGGATCTTCTAGTTATGGAATAGGGAATGCAATTCGCATTGCAAAGTCTACAGATGTAATGATGGCTCCTATTTTCGCTTGGACTTTAATCAGTGTGATTTTACTTTTATGTATCACTTATTTATTAAAAATTATAAAATCTCGATTAATTAAAAAAGATTAATCGATTTTTTTAACTATAATGAATAATGGTGATTCAATGAAAGAAAGTTTAACAACACAACAATTTAATCATGAAGTAAAAAGAGTTCAATGGCTTGGAAGATTATTAAATTATTGGAGTTTAAAGCAACATTATTTAACTTATTTAAATGTTCACGCATGGGAAATCTTTGAAATTGATTATGGAATGAACGTAGGTCATGAATTCAGTGGAAGACATTATGGAGTTGTATTATATGATTCTTTTTATAATAATCCTATAATAACTGTCATTCCAATCAAAACAGCAAAGGGAAAATTAAATCCTCATAGTGACGTTTTCTTAGGTAAAATTGAAGGAATTCAGTCTTTAAGTAGTAGTATAGCTGTCGTTAATCAAATTCAATCCATTGATAAATTACGTATATTTAATGTAGATAGTATTAACCAAAAAGAATATCCTAAAAAGTCAATATTCTTAAATGGTGAGCAAATAAGAATTTTAAAGGAGAGTATTTTTAAAATTTTATTTAATTATAAAAATTAACATTATGTACATTTTGTAATATATTTACATAAATTACTTAATGTAAAATATATACTATATATACATATGGTAAATCAATAGGGCAGGGGAGTGAAAAAATGAATTTTTTAGAACATTTATTGACTTTTTTAGAAAAAAAAGAAGCAAACGAGTTGATTCAATCATTATCATTAAAGCAAAAAAGTTCATTTCAAGTTAATACATTAAAAATAGATAGCAATCAAGAAGAAATGCTTTTCAAAAACTTTACGCAGCATCCATTTGTAAAACATGGCTATTTATTTAATAAAGAAGAAGTTTTATTAGGTAAATCGATTTTATTTGAAGCAGGAGCTTATTATATACAAGAACCAGCAGCTATGTTAGCAGTCGAATTATTAAATCCCAAGCCTAATGAAAAAGTTTTAGATATGTGTGCAGCTCCTGGGGGAAAATCCTTTCATGCAATCAATCGAATGCATGATCAAGGCTTACTCGTCTGTAATGATATTCATCCAATTCGCGCACAAATACTATCTTCAAATCTTGAAAAATGTGGTTGTAAGCAAATTCTTGTTTTAAATGATTCGTCAACAAACTATAAAAAGTATTTCAATCATTATTTTGATAAAATCATTTTGGACGCACCATGTTCAGGAAGTGGAATGTTTCGAAAAAATGATTTTGCAAAAGAAGATTGGTCCATTCAAAAGGTGTATGAATGTCAAAGAATTCAAAAAGAACTATTAGAAGATGCTTATCAAATGTTAACAGGGCAGGGGAGTATCTTATACAGTACGTGTTCTTTTTCAATACAAGAAAATGAAGAAGTTGTTATAGATTTTTTAAATCATCATCCTGATTGCTATTTAGAGCAAATTCCTTTACAAAAAGAATACTTTCCATCCATTGGCATTACAGGAGCAATTCGTCTTCATCCAAACCATTATGATGGAGAAGGGCATTTTATTGCAATAATCAAAAAAGATAGCTCAACTCCATGTATTAAACCAATGTTAAGAAAAAAAGAAAAAATGATTCATCCATCCGTTTGTGATTTTTTAGATTCCATTCAATTCGAATATCATAAGAAAAATATCATTAATTTAAATGAACATTATTATAATGCAGATTTTGATCATTTTGCACTTGATCATGTCAAGTTCTTGCGATATGGTTTATGCTTAGGGGAGGTAAGTAACAATCGCTTCATTCCAAGTCATTCATTAGCCATGTATCCTTTTAATAATAAACATTACATCGAGTTAAATTTAAAAGAGGCAATTCAATTTTTAGAAGGGAATTGTATTTCAAAAGAGGGAAATGAAAAATTTAAAATTGTAACTTATTATGGTTTACCTTTAGGATGGAGCAAACAAGTAAATAATATTTTAAAAAATCATTATCCAAAAGGTTTAAGAAAAAAATTAAGTGAAGAAAATGAATATTTTAATAGCAACCTCAAAAATTAGGTTGCTATCTATTTCGACAAATCGTTTCGCATAATGTATATTATGTTAACTAAATAAACGAAAAAATATTTTTTAAAGAACTATAAACTAAAAAATCCGTCATTAATTGACGGATTTATGTATTTGGATTAATCATAGTTAAAGAAATGCGTTTTCGATTTACATCTACATCTAAAACCCACACAGTAACAATTTGACCAACTTGTAAAACTTCAAGTGGATGTTTAATAAATCGTTTGGTAATTTTTGAAATGTGAACAAGTCCATCATATTTAACACCAATATCAATAAAAGCACCAAAATCAATAATATTGCGAACAGTACCTTCTAGTTGCATATTTGGTTTTAAATCTTCAATGGATAAAACATCTGATTTAAGTAAAGGTTTTGAAAATTCATCCCGAGGATCAATGTTTGGTGAAATCAACGCTTGAATAATGTCGTTTAAAGTATATTGATCTACTCCATATTCTTTTTCATATTTCTCTAGTGAAATATTTTTGATTCTTTCTTTAACTTCCTCTTCTCCAATATTTTTTACATCGATTTGATAGTCATTTAAAATCGCTTTGGCAATAGCATAACTTTCTGGGTGAATCGCAGTTGCATCAAGTGGATTATCCCCATCCTTTATTCTCAAGAAACCAATTGCTTGTTTGTAAATTTTTTCACTAAACCGCGAAATTCCAAGTAATTGCTCCCGATTCGTAAATTTTCCAATTGCTTCTCTTTTAGCCACGATATTTGCAGCCACGCTATTTGTAATTCCTGAAACGTATTTAAGTAATGCTACACTTGCAGTATTAGCATCTACGCCTACTTGGTTTACTGCTGTCGTCACGACAAAGTTTAATTCTTCATCTAGTTTTTTTTGAGAAACATCATGTTGATATTGCCCTACCCCAATACTTTTTGGATCGATTTTTACAAGTTCTGCTAAAGGGTCAATAATTCTTCGTGCAATACTAATTGCACTTCTTTCCTCAACATGAAAATCAGGAAATTCTTTTCTTGCTTCTTCGCTTGCACTATAAACAGATGCTCCTGCTTCTGATACCAAAGCATAACTGATATTCTTATTCAATGTTGAAATGGCTTCAGCAATCCATTTTTCAGTTTCTCTTGAAGCCGTACCATTTCCAATGGCAATAATATCAATGTTATATTTAAGAATGATTTTACGAACTAAGTCTAATCCCTCTTGATATTTATTGTGTGGCTCATGCGGATATGCCACTGCTTTTGCAATAAATTTACCTGTATAATCAACTACAGCTAATTTACAACCTGTTCGATATGCAGGGTCTACCCCTAAAACCATTTTATTTTTAATCGGTGCTTGCATAAATAATTGTTTTGCATTTTTACCAAACACATCAATTGCAACTTCACTTGCTTTATCCATTAAATCAGACCAAATTTCTCTTTCAACACTTGGCTTAATTAATCTTTTTAAACTATCTTTTATGGCACGATTATATAACTCAATAATTTCTGCATTTTGACAATGAATTAGCTTTTTATGTATGTGACGGATTACTTCTTCTTCATCATATACAAAAGACAAAGTCAAAACATTTTCTGCCTCTCCCCTATTTAAAGCTAAAATACGATGAGGCTTAATTTGACTGACAAGTTCTTTGTAATCATAATACATTTTATAGACTTCTTTTTCATCTGGATTTTTCTTTTTTACCTTGCTACTTAAAAATCCAAAATGTGTTATAAAAGTTCTAAGCCATTTACGAATGCTAGAATCATCACTAATTGATTCAGCAAGTATGTATAAAGCGTTCTCAATCGCTTCCTGAGCTGTTTTTACTTCTTCTGTGATATATTTTTCGGCTTCTGTTAAAACATCGCTATCTTCGCTTTGCGCCATCATATAATCTGCTAATGGTTGTAAGCCTTTTGCAATTGCTTCAGTCGCTTTTGTTTTTTTCTTTTCTTTGAATGGTCGATATAAATCTTCCACTTCGACGAGTTTAGTCGCTGCTTCAATTTGTAATTTTAACTCATCTGTTAACATTCCCTTTTCTTGAATCAAACGACAAACGTCTTCTTTTCTTTTTTTCAAATCCACTTCATATTGATAAACTTTTTGAATTTCATTGATTTGAACTTCATCCAAACCACCTGTCGCTTCTTTTCGATAACGAGCAATAAAAGGAATCGTGTTATCTTCTTTTAATAGTTTTAAAACTGCTAAAACTTGTTTTGTCGATATTTTTAAATCTTCGCTTATTTGAGAAATTATTTTTTCTTCCATTATTTATCACCATTCATTATTATAGCATAAAAAAAACGTATTTTCATACGTTTTAAGAGATTATTTCAAGTTCAGGAATCAGATTTGTTTTACTATTTTCAAATACAATTGTAAAGATGGTAGCAGCTTGTTCATTACTTACTTTATCTGCTTTTACAACTACTTTGATGCAATGATCTAAGTATTCAACATAAACATTGCTATACCCTTCTTCTTTAATTAAGCCTACAAGTGTATTTTCTAAAGCAATAATTTCTTTTTCTGATAAAATTGCATTCAAAGCCACTTCTTTTTCTTGATTTGAAATACTTGCTGAAGCAACAAGTGCTAGATTTTCATTAATCACTTCTTGATGTTTAACTTCCAATTCATAAAATAAAGTTTCAAAATAAACATCTTGACTTGGATTGATGATAGTTCCAACTTGTTGATCATTTTTTGGCACTTTGATAAACAAATTTGTTGGTAGCAAAATGTAATATACGGACAATACAAGAACTAATCCAAATAAAGAAAGAAATGACACCACATGGCGATTCATAGATATAACCTCCTATTTTCTTTTTACTTCATTGTATTCAAAAATATTTTAAATTATACCTAATTTATAAATAAAAAAAAGAGGTTTCCCTCTTTAAGCTCTTGAATCGTATGCACCTGTGTCTGTACGAACATAAACTTCTTCATCTTGTTCAACAAACAAAGGAACTTTTACAACTAATCCAGTTTCTAAAACAGCATCTTTAAGTGCACGAGTAGCTGTATCACCTTTAGCACCTGGTTCTGTTTTCACTACTTTTAAAACTACTTTTGCAGGTAAATTAATTCCTAAGAATTCGCCTTCATAAGAAATAATTTCAACGATTTCATTTGGACGTAAAAATTTAAGTTCCCAAGCTAATTTTGATTTATCTAAAGAAACTTGTTCATATGTTTCAACATCCATAAATACGATAAATTCACCTTCATCATATAAATATTGCATTTGTGATTTATCAATATGAATGGTTTCAATTTTATCTCCACCCGTAAAGGCTAAATCTGTAATTGCTCCTGTGCGCATATTTTTTGATTTTACTTTAATAACCATTTTTCTCATGGCAGTTTTGTTGTGTTGGATATCTAATACAATATAAAGATTATTTTCATAAGTAAAAGATACACCTGGCGTTAAATCATTTACAATAATCATGTTAAACACTCCTTTTTCCCTATATCATTATATAGAAAAGTTTGTTATATTTCAACCTTGTTTTAACAAAACTATAGGTTTTTAATCAAATTTTGAAGAAATTGGCTCAGGCAAAGACTTATTTTTTTCTCTTTTTTCATCAATAAAATTTTGATAATAGAAAGAATATAGATTGAAGATGACACAAAAACTAATGGTTGTAAAAAAACTTAACACTGTGTGTACATTAAAAAAAGTAAATTCTTCTACATTTAAATACAAAATGAAATAGAAGATTCCCGTCATAAAAAATGAAATGCATAAATATAGAATCATTGAATAATGTTTTATGAGTAATTTATCATATAAAAAATCCATGATTCCAAAAAACAAAAAGAAATAAACAAATAAAATAAGACCATTAAAAAAAGCAATTTTAAAATAATTAAATTCAAATTGTTTTATCAAATAAGTTAAATTGATATTACTTAAATGAAAATAGTAATTAATTTCTATTATTGCAAAAAATAGTAAAACAGAAACAAATAAGATACTTAATTTATTGAGAATTTTCATAAAAAAACCACCCACATTTAGTGTGGATGATTCTTTCTTTTTTAAACTAAAAATACATGTTATTTTCTTTTTCATAGCCAATTGTTGTCTCTTCTCCATGACCTGGAAAGACTTTACAAGAATCTTTAAATGTCGCTAATAACTTTAATGATTCCTTCATATCTCTTTTATTTGAAAATGGAAAATCAACACGGCCAATACTCTCTTTAAAAAGTGTATCTCCAGAAAATATTCGTTCATAGTTTCGTAATACATAAACTACAGAACCTTCGCTATGCCCTGGTGTATGAATTGCATCTAAAGTTATATCTTTAGCAATGATAAATTCATTAAAATCTCCTTCAAAAAAAGTGATGGGAGATTTTAAAAAAATTCTTGGCAATTCATCTTTTGTATCTACTTCATCGTTTAATAATAACGTTTCTTCATTTTTATGCACATAAATCTTACATTTTGTTTGTTCATATAATTCGTCAACAGCTCCAATATGATCAAAATGTCCATGTGTCAAAAAAATAGCCTCTAATTTTAAGTTTTCTTTGCTTAAACGATTTAAAATAACTTCACCATTAGCCCCAGGATCAATTACAATAGCTATGTCGTTATGAGAAATAACGTAACAATTTGTTTGATAAGATCCTAATACTAATTTTTGTATTTTCATAGATTATTTCTTTTCTTTGTGTACAGTTTTCTTATTACATTTTGGACAGAATTTTTTAACCTCAACTCTATCTGGATGTAAACGTTTGTTTTTGTTACCTAAATAATTTTCTTCTCCACATTCTGTGCAACGTAGAATAAAGTTATCTCTCATACATAACACCTCCGTCAATGATATATAATAGCATAAAATTTTATATATTTCTATGTTTTTTCAATAATTCGTGAAATTTTTATTATTTTATTAAAGAATCTTGGTTTTCTTTGTATTCTTTTACTAATGTATCTGCATCTTTGACAAATGGTCGCATTTTTGACCAAGACTTTAAACTAGCTCCTGCGGCCTTATGGTGGCCACCGCCATCATATTTTTCGGCTAATTTATTAATATTAGGACCATTTGAACGAATCCGTACTCGAATATCTTTAGGATATTTAATAATCAGTGCCCAAACTGGACATTCTTTAATATTTGCCAATAAAGAAACCAATGAGGCAGCTTCATCATACCCAACATTATAATATTTAATGATAAATGAATTAATTACTGCATAAGCAAACCCATGTTTCGTAACTTTAAAAGAACGATAAACATAACTTTTTAAACGAACGGTACGAAGTGATTGTACACTCAAATTTTGATCAATCATTTCCGTATCTACGCCATAATTTAATAAAGTACCTGCTAATTGAAAGGTTTCATAATTTACTCCTCGGTACCGAAAATTACTCGTGTCAGTCACCGTTCCAGTATAAAGCGCTGTTGCTCCAGTTAAAGAAATTTTTAATTCTTTGTTTGAAAGTAAAAATTTCGTAATTAATAAACAAGTTGCAGGAATTAATTCTTCTACTACATTAATGTCTCCATAGTTATCTAAAATAATGTGGTGATCGATTTTTATTAATTCCTTACAAAGTTTATAGCGAGAGTCACTAATTCGATCTCGC
>CAJJXN010000028.1 GCA_905197115.1 uncultured Bacillota bacterium
CAATTAACTCGAGGCGATCTTTTAAGAGTAAGTGGTTCTTTTGGAGCAACATCTTTTAATCGAAGTGTTATTGCTGGATTAGTTGGTTTAGTTTTAATTATCGGTTTAATGATTGGAATTTATAAAATTCCAGGATTGGTTGCAAGTATTTCTTTACTTGTTTATACTGTTGGTACTTTAGCAATCTTTAATTTATTAGGTGGCGAATATGGCCCTGACACGATTGCTGCCATTGTAATTGGTATTGGGATGGCAGTCGATGCATGTATTGTCTTATTTGAAAGAATTAAAGATGAATTATATAAAGGACGTAGCGTTAAATCTGCTTATGAAGAAGGAACGAAAAAATCCTTCTCTTCAATCTTAGATGCGAATATTACAACTTTAATTGCTGCAATGGCCTTATATTTCTTTGGACAAAGATCGGTTAAAGGTTTTGCAACAATGTTGTTAATTTCAATTGTTTTAACTTTAATAGTTATGTTATTAATTACGCGTTTATTATTAAAGTTAATTGTAAAATCAGGCGTTTTGGATCAAAGAAAATCATTATTTGGAGTAAAAGAAAAATATATTCCTGATATCACAAAAGGTGAAACACAAACATATTTTGGTAAAACAAGTAAATTTAATTTTATGAAACATTCTAAAAAGTCATTTATAGGTGTTGGAAGTATTATTGGAATTGGATTTGTCTTTATGCTAGTATTTGGTTTAACTACTAAAAGCTTTATGAACTTTGGACTTGATTTTGTAGAAGGTGGAAATGTTACTATTTCTATTAAAGACTACAATCAATTTGAAGAATTAGTTCAATTTGAAGACAAAGATGGAAAAATTACAGAAGCTTCTGTTCGAAATTATTTTGAAACAGTTTACGAACATCGCGATGAAGCAAAGCCTTCACTCGTTCGTGTTGAAACTTACACAGAAAAAAATGCAAGCAATGTAGAAATTAATTGTGTGGATATTAAAATTGAATATAAAGATTATTTTAGACAATTAAATGATATTGAAGAATATTTAATTCGTGAATTAGATTTAGATAGTGTTGCAGATTATGAAGATTATATTACAATTACGCCTAATGTTACTTCACCATTAGTTGCTAAAATGACAGTTAAAAATGCTTTATTATCTTTAGGTTTAGCAGCAGTATTAATTGTAATTTATATTGCAATTCGTTTCCGTTTCACATATGCGATTGCAGCAATCTTTGCATTATTAAATGATACCTTAGTCACTATTGCTTTATTTTCAATCTTTAGAATTGAAGTTTCTGTCGTATTTGTAAGTGCTATCTTAGCAATTGTTGGGTATTCAATTAATAACACAATTATTATCTTTGATAGAATTCGTGAATTATGTAAAGAAACAAACCATGGTAAGATTAATCAAAATGACCGTTTTGATATTGTAAATAAATCTTTGGCTAATACATTTAATCGTTCAATCTTAACAACTGTTACGACTTTACTTCCTGTTATTGCTTTAATGGTAATTGGAACATCAGCTACATTTAACTTTACAATTGCCATCTTATTTGGTTTATTATCTGGTTTAATTACTTCTATGTTTATTGCTCCAAGAGTATGGTTATTCTTAGAAAGAAAACATGTTGTTCGTGCAAAAGATAAATCAGCTAAACGAAACAAAAAGGAAAAAAATAGACCTCAAGAAATTGAAGAATTAGTTATTCCTGGAATCAACGATTAAGGATATAGACGCATCATATGGATGCGTCTTTTTTAATAAAAAAACACTCGATTGAGTGTTATTTAAAAAAGAATTGAACTTTGCTTTTTTGATTATTAAAAGTTACTTCCATGAAAGCTCCATTAACCATCGGAATGCAAGGAGGTACATGACCTAAATCTGTATCCATCAGGATAGGAACATCATATTCCGATAAATGTTGTAAAATTACCTCTTTATAAGTTAAATCCCCATGGTATGGAATGAAAGAAGGAATTCGTGAGATTAAAAATCCTTTAACATATTGAAAACAATTACTCGCTTTTAATTGGAAAAGTGCTCGTGATAAGGCAACAGGAGTTAATTCACAAATGTCAAAATACCAAATAAAGCCATCCTTTTGATATTTTTCTATAAACGTTTGAGTATAATCATATTTTGTTCCAATTATGGTCGTTAATACGTCAATACATCCTCCAATGCATCTACCTTTAAAAGTTACTTCTTGTTTTTTGTTAAGTAATAACCATTTAACTTCTTGTGTTAAATTAAAAGAACATAAAGGATTTTCATCTTTTAAGGATTGTATTTCATATTTATCATATGAATGAAAAGAAGTTTGAGTTCCTGTTATTAAATCATATACATCCATTAAATAATTCGGCCATGGATCACAACAAAAGGCATTAACATGATAAGTATAAATGGTTGCTATATCGCAAGCGGTTGTTAAAAAGTAGGTTAAAATGGTATTGTCGCTATATCCCAAAAACCATTTTAAAGAAGCCTTTTTTATTTCTTTTAAAGAAATATAGGGCAAGATTAAACTCATCAATTCTCCACCAGCCACAGACCAAATAAGTGAAGCGGAAGACAAATATGCATCCATAAATTCTTTTGCTCGTTTTGAAGGCGTATTGCTTTCTTCTTTATTTAATTTAAAAATATTTTTTCCTTTTTTAATTTTATACCCTTTTTGCTTAAAAGCTTGCATTCCTTTTTCTAAACGGATTTTATAAGGGTCTAAAGGGGAACCATAAGAAGGAGCGATAAAATAAAGGATATCATTAGGCTTTAAAAAACGAGGATATTGCATATACATCCATCCTTTCATGATAACATTATATTTAAAACTATCGTTTTTGTCCAATAATTTGATATAATAAGAAAGAAGTTAGGTGATAAAATGAAAAATTTAGAAGAAATTTTAGAAATAGATAAGATCAAAGAACAAATCTTAAAGTTTAACATTAATGAGTTAAGCAAAAAGAGAATATTAAATTTAAAACCTTTTTATATTAAAGAACGTGTTT
Source organism: uncultured Bacillota bacterium (assembly GCA_905197115.1). Taxonomy (GTDB): domain Bacteria; phylum Bacillota_I; class Bacilli_A; order RFN20; family CAG-631; genus Caccosoma. Next base: position 3,009 of record CAJJXN010000028.1, read on the forward strand.
TCGAAGAATTAGAAAAAACGAAAGAAGGTTATGCATTAAAGAATTTAGGTACTTTACCTAATTTAGCACAATTGATTGATGTCTCTTTTTATCTTAAAACATTAGGTAAAAATGGAGTGCTAAATTTAAAAGAAATATATGATTTTTATTATCATTTTCAAATAATTGAAGAAATTAAAAAATTTAAAAAAGAAAAAAAAGAATCTTTTGCGTTTTTTGATTCTTTTGTGGATCAATTATTCTATTCCCATGAAATTGTCGATAGAATTCAATATTGCATAGCACCTAATTTAACTTTATATGACCACGCTTCCACAGAATTAAAAAATATTCGTAAAAACATCAAAAAATGTGAAGAAGAAATTAAAGTAAAACTAGCCTCTTATGTAAAAAACAATGCAGAAATGCTTACTGATACTTTAATAGTAAGTCGTGGTAATCATCTCGTTATTCCTGTAAAAGCAACTTATAAAAATGTGGTAAAGGGTGTTGTAATTGATGTTAGTGATTCAGCACAAACTTATTATATAGAGCCTTATAGTGTAGTGGAAATTAATATTCAACTAGAGTCTCTTCGCTACGAAGAACAATTAGAAGAAAAGCGAATAATTAAGGCAATCTGCTTAATAATCCAAAAATATCTTTCTCAAATAGAAAAAAATAATGAAATGTTAGAAGAAATTAGTTTTATGTATTTAAAAGGAAATTATGGAATTAGTAAAGACTATGAAATCGCTTCTTTAAATGATTCTTGTGTAGAGTTAATTCAAGCCAAGCACCCTTTAATTTCTCCTTTAAAAGTAGTTAGTAATGATTATATTTTAGGTAAAAACAATCAAAACATTTTAGTCATATCGGGTCCCAACGCAGGAGGAAAAACGGTTTCTTTAAAAACGGTTTCTTTACTCGTCTATATGAATCAATGTGGGCTTCCCTTACCCGTTAAAGAAGCTTCTTTAAAAGTATTTAGCGATATTTTTGTAGATATTGGAGATGATCAATCCATTGAGCAATCCTTATCTGGCTTTTCAAGCCATATTGCAAAAGTATCTCAAATCGTTTCTAAGGTGAATGCGAATTCTTTAGTAATCTTAGACGAGTTAGGTTCAAAAACCGATCCTCAAGAAGGAGAAGCTTTAGCAAAAGCCATTATTGATTATATCGATGATAAAAAGGCAATTGCTTTAATCACCACCCATTATATTGGAATTAAGGATTTTGCAAAAGAATCAAATAGCATTCTTTTATCAAGTATGTCTTTTAATGAAGAAACGATGGAACCAACGTATAAATTATTGCTAAATATTGTGGGAAGATCCTATGCTTTAGAAATAAGTAAAAGATTAGGTTTAAATGAATCCATTATTGAAAAAGCGAAATCATATAAAGATCAACATGCTCAAACTTTAGAACAATTAATTGATTCTTTGAATCAAAAATTAAAAGAAGAAGAAACTAAAATTAGTCAGTTAGAAGAAAAAGAACGAGAATTAGATTCCTTAAAACAAGAAATTCTACATCAAAAACAGCAACTACAAATTCAACAAAAAGAAATCTTAGAAAAATATGAGTTAGAACAAGAAGAATTATTAGAAGAAACAAAGTTAAAAATCGACGAACTCATTTTGGATTTAGAAAATAAGAATCAAGAAAACTTTAAATTGCATCACAAGACAACAACTCTTCAAAAATTTGAACAGTTACAAAAAAAAGAAAAAATAGAATTTATAAATCATCAAGAATTACAAGTTGAAGATCAAGTTTATATCGAATCACTACATCAATATGGAATCATTAAAGAAATTAAAAATCAAAACGTATTTGTATTAGTAAATAATACCTCTTTGAAATTATCTAAAAATGAAGTGAAAAAAGTAGAAAGAAAAAAAGAAATGGTTAAGCCAAAAGTTCATATAAGCCATACGCATATGGAATTGCCTTCTATTCCTACTTCTTTAAATGTGGTAGGATATCATATTGAAGAAGCTTTAAAAGCCGTTGATACTTACTTAGATAGTGCTTTGCTTTTAAATTATAAAAATGTAACGATTATTCACGGAATTGGTAGTGGAGTTTTAAAAAAGGCAATTCATCAACATTTAAAAAAGAACGCATTTATCGAAGAATTTCGCAGTGGAGTATATGGAGAAGGTGGGATGGGTGTTACCATTGTTACATTTAAGAAGGATGAAAAGAAATGAAACCACATATACAAGAAAAATTAGATATCTTACCTCTCCAACCAGGATGCTATATCTTTAAAGATAAGGATAAAAATATATTATATGTAGGTAAAGCAAAGAAGCTAAAGAATCGAGTAAATCAATATTTTAATCGAACTTACAATAATAAAACAGCCAAATTAGTTCAATTAATAGATGACATTGAATTTTTTGTGACATTATCCGAAAAAGAAGCTCTGGTATTAGAAATAAATTTGATTAAACAATACTATCCTCCATTTAATGTTATTTTTAAAGATGATAAACATTATCCTTATATCGCGGTGAGTAAAGACGCAAATCCTCGTTTAAGAATAACAAGAGATGCGAAAACAAAAGGATATCATCACTATGGTCCTTTTCCAGATTCAAGAGCTGCTTATAGCACGCTTCATTTGTTGAATACGATTTATCCTTTAAGAAAGTGCAAAACTTTACAAAAAGAGGTTTGCCTTTATTATCACATGCATCAATGCTTAGCACCATGTATTCAAAAAGTAGATGAACAAAAATATCAAGAAATTGTCAGCGAAATCGATAAATTTTTCAAGGGAAATACAAAAGAAATTATTAATCAATTAACAAAAAAAATGCTTTTAGCAAGTGAACAATTAGAATTTGAAAGAGCCAACGAATTTAAAGAGTTAATTGCAAAAATTAAAATTGTTACAGACCAACAAGTCATTGAATTCAACGATAAAGTAAATCGAGATATTATAGGTTTTTATCAAAAAGAAGGTTATCTATCCATTACAGTTTTAATGTATCGAAATGGTTATTTAAATGCTAAAATTAATGAAGTTATCGACGTTTTAGATCAAATTGAAGAACCTTTAATGGATTATATTATGCAATTTTATCAAACGCATGATATTCCCAAAGAAGTGTATATTAGTAGTCTCGTGCAACTTAATTTGTTAGAAGAAACACTTAATTTAAAAGTAATATATCCTAAAACCGGCAAAGGAATGGATTTAATTTTAATAGCTGTGGAAAATGCCAAAAAGTCATTAGAAGAAAAATTTGTTTCTATCATGGCAAAGGATGAAGACATTTTTATTGAGTTAGGATCTTATTTGAATAAATCTAGAATTGCTACGATTGAAATGTGTGATATTAGTCATATGGCAGGCGATAGTGCTGTAGGCGGGGTCGTTGTATTTACAAACGGCTATCCAATTAAAAATAAGTATCGTAAGTTTATTATTAAAGGAGAAAATAAACAAGATGATATTGCATCTACTTATGAAGTAATATATCGTCGTTTTTATAATTTATTAAAAGATAATTTAGAATATAGTGATTTATTAATTGTGGATGGAGGAGCAAATCAAATGCGTTCAGCAATGCAAGCTTTGCAAACATTGGGTATTGAAATTCCTGTTTGTGGGTTAGCAAAGGATGACCATCATCGCACAAGAGCTTTAATTCTTCCAAACTTTGAAGAAATAATATTAAAAAAAGAAAGTAAATTATTTTTATTTTTAATGAAAATACAAGATGAAGTGCACCGTTTTGCAATTTCCTTTTTTAAAGCAAAAAAATCTAAATCGATGTTTTCTTCCTTACTTGATCAAGTGGATGGTCTAGGACCAGCAAGAAAAAAGCGACTTTTAGAAGCTTATCCTTCTTTAGATGAAATGAAAAAGTGTAATTTATCTCAACTTACGCAAATATTGCCTCAAAAAGTTGCATTGAATTTAATCGAATTACTTAAAAAATCTTAAATTTTCGCGCACTTTTTAAAAAAATGCATATGATGTTAGTGAGGCAGACGGAGGTTAAATATGACATCAGTACTCACTAAAAGAGAAAGGGAAATATTTGAATTATTAATTTCAAATAAATCAACAAAAGAAATCGCTGATCAGTTATTCATTAGTGAAAAAACGGTGCGCAATCATATTTCTAACGTTATGCTAAAACTTGATGTTAAAGGTAGAGCGCAAGCGGTTGTTCTCAAAATGAAAGAAATATCTTTATAGCCCAATCGGGCTATTTTATTTTTTAGAAAATTATCATTTTTAAGATTCATATTTGCATATAGTTGGATTGAAGGGAAGGATAGTATGGTTAAGTTAAATAAAAAAGCCAAAAAAATTATTTATATTGCCATTCCATTAATTATTGTTTTAATCGTTGCGACAATCTTAGTGAGTGGTAAAAACAAAAAGCGAGATGCAGCAAATCATCCAAATAATGAAACTATGATGCAAGAACAAGCGAATGTTTATTTATTAAGTGATGAAAATATAATTGTGCCTTTAACTGTTAAATATAATCAAAAGGACACATTAGGAGAAAATTTATTAATGGTGCTATCATTAATTAAAGAAAATAGCCCAATTTGCAACGATACATTTCAAGGCGTAATTCCAGAACAAGCTAAAATTAATAATTTAGAGTTAGATGGAAGTAAAGTATTAACGATTGATTTTGATGAAGGATTTTTAGAATACAATGAAAACCATGAAGTTGCTTTATTACAAACAATTACTTGGACAATGACTGAATTTGAAGAAGTAGATGCAATCACACTTACAATTAATGAAGAGCCGTTATTAAATCTACCTCGTAAGCATACTCCTGTTGCTAATTTACTTACTCGAGAAATGGGTATTAACAACATGCTTGTTACCTCTACACCAGATATTTTAGGGTCAACAAAAATTTTATCTTATTATACAAAAACAATTGATAAAAAAGATTATGTCATTCCTGTAACTCAATATGTAAAGAATGTTAAAAACGTTTCGTTATATGATTTAACGATTCAAAAATTACTTGAAAAACCAGCCATTACAACACGTTTAAAAGTCGTGGACTGTTTAAAAGAAATTAAACTTGAAAAAGCCAGTGAATTGAAAGATCACATTTTAGAAGTATCATTAAATGAAAAAGCATTATTTGATGAAAATACAGTTCAAAAAAATATTTATGAAATGATCTTTGCTTCAATGTCACTTTATGAAGAAGTTTCAGATGTCAGCTTTGTTATTAATGAAAATGTAACACCAGTAAATGGCCATAAGCCAGATGAAACATTTTTTGTAAGTTCAATTGTATTTAATGAATATTATATTTAAAAAAAGGGAAATCCCTTTTTTTATTTTATAGAAATTAAAATTTGTGTATAATTTGAAATAACATACGTTTTAGTTTCTTTTCCTTGAATTAAAATATAAACTTGATTATTCTCTTTTAAAGTCATCTTGATATGAAGATTTTGATTGCATAAATAAATGTTTTGTAAGTAAATAGAAGATAACTTTAAACTAAGGGATGGTTTTAAATAAAAAGAATCAAAAGAATGAGGAACATAGCCCATTACCCCTTCAATTAAAATACGAGCATAGAGTGCACTTTCAGCAGATAACTGAGCTTGATTCCCTTCTGGGTATGCTTCAATTGGATAAGGAACATGTTCACTTAATAATCGATTATAGGTATATTTTAAAAGTAATTGAGTAGCATTTTTGGCATCTTCACCACAAAATATTCCACGAATAGCCATTAAAGTGACGCGATCCCAAAAAACATTCTCCGCAGTTGAAGTTAAAAAACCTTCGTTGGTATTTAAAGGTGAATGAAGTAAAGTATGAATGACTTCTTTTTTTCTATTTATAAGACCGTTGATTAAAGGGTAACACATATGACTTCTTAAATTGTTTTCTTCCATACAATATTGATAAGTTAAAAAATTTTCTACATTTTTAAAAAAATAAGTATCTATATTTTGGGCTAAAAGTTGTGCTTGCTGACGATATGTATTTGCTATTTTTAAAGTGTCAAATAAATCAGCTCCACTTAATAAAGCAGCGTAAGCAATCGCATTAGTTGATAAGTTAGCTTTTCCTGATTCAAAGCGATTTTCTAATTCATCACTATCGCTTTCAATTACACCATTTTGATTGATTTTTGATAAGGTATAATCTAAACACCATTGAATGGCTTTTACATATTTTTTTGCTACATGTTCGTTTCCATTAGTTAAAAGAAAACGACTTGCTCCATAGGCATACATCGCTCCATCACCACGATCTTTTGCCCCATTCCAATAGTCTAATCCTTCTGCAATAATACTTGAAACTAAGGGTTGATTACTAAACATATATTGTTGAAATAAATCCATTGAATTAAAACTTGCTTGATAGGAAGGTTCATAGTTTTGATATGCAAAGAAAGGATTTGCATATTCTAATTGATCATTGGTCCAAATGGCTGCATAATATTGACCCCCACCGGGACTATGCAAGTAACCCGTTTTTGTTTTAAAAACACTTTCATTTGCTCTTACTTTAGCAAAATAAAATAAAGTATCTATTTCTTTACAATTTGTAGTTAAATGAAGTTGATTATTAATTTGATTTAAAAATGTTTTTCTTTTATTTTCTTGTAAAGCGCAATCAAATTGAAGTTGTTCTCCTTCATAAAGACATGTAAGTACACTATAAAGAGTAATGGTTTCATTTTTCTTTAAAGTTAAAGTTTGTAAAGTGTTTTCTTTTAAAGAATTGAATTCATTTGTCAAACATATTTGATGCATTACCCAATATGATTTGTTTTCAAAGCATTGATTTGAATCTTGATGATGTAATACATTTGAAGTGTTGAACTGAAGTACGATTGGCTCTTCATTTTTATTTGTAAAAGTAAGTTTGGTTATAAAACCAGGGTAATCGATACTCGAAAATAAAGTTCGGTGAATTTCTAAATTTTTAAATTGAGTCTGAATGTGAATTATTCCATCTAATTGCAAAGATAGAAGCGTTTCATTTTGAATTTTTTCTTGGTTATAAAAAAACGCATCTTCGTCTTCAATATAAAAGGCAAAACTACCTCTTGTATCATTTTCTTTTTTTCGAAAAGTAGGGAACGTGCAATGCTTTGCTAAACGTAGTTTTTTGTTTTGATCAATTTCATAAAATAAAATGGTTGAGTTATAAAATCCAGCTGTCTCAATGTGATTGACATAGTTAGAATTAAAATGTGTATATTCAATTTGAGTAGAAGAATTTAGATGATAATGTTGTTGTTTGTGTGGATGAATTTGAATTTGCGTCCATTTTGGGAAAATCGGATTCGGATTACTTAAAAATAGCATACAATCGCTCCTTTATGAATAAATGTATTATAGCATAAAAAAAGTTCATAAACGAGAAAGTTTATGAACTCTAAAATTAAATTTCGCTTAAAATTCTTTGAGCTAAAGTTCTTTGTCCAACTTCTGCTGGATGAATTCCATCAGGAATATAAGTTTCCCAATTGCTTGAATTCCATAAATCATACGTTGGAATGGAAATAAAACCGAATTTTTGAACAATTTCTCTTATTTTAGCACTATATTCTTCTCTAGAAGATCCACATCCTGGCACTTGGTATTGTGCATCTTGACCCCAAGTTGAATAAGGAATTTCAATTGCTACAATTCGAATTTTAGGATTATAAGATAATAAAGTTTGATACATATAGTTATAGGCTCCTAAGAAAGTAGTGGACTCTTCTACTGTTTTAGGATTATCTTCTAAAGTTCCAAAAGGAACACAACGCATAAAGTCATTGGTACCAAACATGATGAAAGCATAATCTGCGCTTTCATTTTGTTTTTTAGAATTTTGAACTTGTTTAAACCCAAAATTATAAGATGGATCAATAGAAGCAATAGAAGTGCAAGTTCCAGCTGTTGCCCCACTTTGGGATAAATTGTAGATTTGTTTCATTTGCGCCATTTCATTTAACATACTCGGATAATAGCCAAAACCAGTGTGATAAATGTCATAACCAGGACGATTTTTTTGATCTGTAATAGAATCACCATAGAATGTTGCTGTTTTGTTAAATAGACGACCTCTATCTAAGGTGAAATGAGCATTCATATACTCATCTGATTGCACTGTAACGGTTAATTTTTGATAACATTTATTTCCATGAATAGTGATTTCAGTTGAACCCAATTGTTTGCCTTGAATAATTCCAATGTCGCTATCAAAAGCAATAATCTCTTTTTGGCTTACTTCAAGGGATAAAACATGCTCGTTATATTCTTCTTTTATCATGGAAAAAACATTGTAAGATTCATTGACAGCAAGTTCAATTTTAGTAAGATTCGTTAATTGGATTTCTTTTTCTTTTGTGTTAGGTGTAGATGTAGAATTATTGCCACAACCACTTAAAAAGAAACATGCAGTTAATAAATAAAGTAATTTTTTCATAAGTATCCTTCCTTTTTATTTCGTATAATTATCAAAGTATCCTTGGATTAAAATGATTGGTGTTCCTTTGTCGCCACTACCTGAAGTTAAGTCACATAAAGATCCGATTAAATCGGTTAAACGACGTGGTGTTGTGCCTTGTGTAACCATTTGCCCTTTTAAGTTTTCTGCTTTTTTATCTTTTTTAGCTATGTAATCTTTAATGGCATTTTTTAATTCTTCACCTTTTAATGTGGCAAAATCATTATCTGCAAGATATTTAAGTTTAACTTCATTTGGAGTTCCTTCTAATCCACTTGTGTAGCCAGGAGAAACTACAGGATCGGCTAATTCCCAAATCTTACCAACAGGATCTTTAAAGGCTCCATCGCCATATACCATGACTTCTATTTGTTTATTGGTAGCTAGTTTTAGTTTGGCTTGAATTTCTAAAACAAATTCTTGACAATGAATTGGAAATAGTTTTACTGAGTCTTCTGTCGCTTTATTTGAACCGAGTAGTCCATATTGTGGATTATAACCACTTCCATTAATACTAGAAGTTAAAATATCGTCTAGACTATAAACTTGTTTTGCTCCTTTTTGTAAAAGTAAACGTTTTGTACGGGCACGAGTGTGGATATCACAATTTAAAATGTAAGGTGTATAATTTAAAATAGCTTGAGGCTGATTAGCAAAAATAATTTCTACTTCACAACCTTGTTCTTCAATTAGATTTTTATAAAAATCAACATAATCAACACCAGTAAAATAATGTTTTTGATAACCAAATATTGCACGATACTTTTCTAATGTCAAAACATCACTCCATGGATTAATACCTGCTTCATCTAAAGCGTCCACATCTACTAAGTGATTACCTACTTCATCAGATGGATAACTCAACATTAATACGATTTTTTTACAACCTTTAGCAATTCCTTTTAAACAAACAGAGAAACGATTTCGACTTAAAATAGGGAATAAAACACCAACTGTTTCATTATGAAATTTGTTTTCAATATCTTTTGCAATTTGCTCAATTGTGGCATAGTTTCCTTGGGAACGTGCTACAACAGCTTCTGTAACGGCAACGACATCTTTATCATGTAATGTAATATTTTCTTCTTGAACAGCTTTTAAAACAGAGTCAACGACAATATCAACTAAGTTGTCTCCTTTTTTTATAATAGGGGCTCTAACACCTCTAGAGACAGTTCCAATCATTCTTTCCATACTTTTGATTCCTCCATAAAAAATACAGAATAATTATAGCACTCTCAATTGGAAGAAAAAAGAAAAAATTAATAATTATTTTTTCTCTTTTTTGTTTAAATGATTGAAATAGAAAAGAAGTAATTGAATGGCTTCAGAAAGAATAATAATCGATATGAATATAAATGAACTATAAAATATTAAATAATAATAATCAGTTTTTAAGGCTAAATAAACTGAAAAACTGGCTGCCGAAAGATAAAAAATAATTTGAGAAAATAAATAAGCAATATAAGAAAATATCAATAAATTAGGATGTTTATTTTTGAAATAAATACCTGATATAATGTTTATAAGCCATAGTGGTATTAAATATATAAGGTCATTTCTGCAAATGTTAAAGAAATATATATAACCATGTTCATTTTCATAAAGTGGGAAAAGTAAAGATATGAAAGTTATAATAGGGAAAAATATATAAAATGAAGTAAAAGCGATTTGTCGAAAATCATATTTCTTTTTATATTTTAATGAAGTATAAGTTAAATAAAAAACACTACTTATAGAAAAAATAATCATTCCTAAAATAACTTGAAAAATAAGAAAACTTTTTATTGATAACGCAATCTTGTAACTCCCAGTTAATTTGTATGGAATAGAATAAAATAAAATAGATGCAAAAATTCCATAAATAAACAAAGAAAAAAACAAATGAATTTTTGAATATCTTTTTATTTTAAGTGAGTCTTGTATGGAAGACATATGAACAAAAGGCAATAAAATAATCAAAATGATAGCACTTAAAAAATAAACGGAAACACTAATCCAACAAGAAAGAATATTATTTTTGATTGTGTAACCTAAAACATAAATAAGTAAATATGCAATTGCCATAAAAGAATAAGAGATAGCAAAAAATAAATTTGATTTTTTTTCATTTTTTTCTTGAAAGTAGGAATCAAATTCTTTCTTGTTTTCTGTTTTTGAGATTAAATTATTATCTACTTCCCCTTTTAAAATTTCATCAATAGACACGTTATAAAATTCAGCTAAAGCTTTTAAAAGTGGAATTTCAGGAAGAGTATCTCCACATTCCCATTTTGATACTGTTTTATTTGATATTTCAAAGATATTTGCTAGTTCTGTTTGTGTTAAGCTTTTTTGCTTTCTAAGTTTTTGTAAAAATAAACCAATTTTTTGATTGTCCATATGATTCACCTCTTGCTTAAATATAGTTCAAAAAAATAATAAATAAAACATCTTTTCATGAGAATTTGATTCTATTTAAAATAGACTTTCATTTTTGACGCTTAAATGAATATTATTGCTTATTTTTAAGCATGTTTCGCATTTCTTTTAAAGCTTTAATCATAATGGAATGAGTTCTATTTTGATAATTTTTTAAACTAAAGGAAGCGTGTATGTCAGGTTGAATGCCTTTATTGATAAATTCTTCACCTTTTAAAGTAAGACAATGGCGCGTACAAATTCGAAAACTTCCTCCACTTTCTAAAGGAACAATGAGTGGTTGACCAGTGGATCCAAAACTAGTTTCTCCTATTATTTTAGCGGTTGTATGTTCTTTCATGACATTTAAAAAATCTTCTGCAGCTGAACATGTAAAAGCAGAACTTAAAATAAGAATTGGACCTTTTAGTATTCCTGGTGTTTCATAAAAAGTAGTTTCTTTTAAATATTCAAAATATTCATGCCGAGGAATTTTATAAGTTTTTTCTATGCCTTTTCCATATTTTTGTACGATTTCATCATATGTTTTATTGCTAAAATCCATAAACTTTTCCCAAGCTTTATAACAGCCAATATGAATAGGGGCTTTGCTGTTATCATTACTGAATTCTTTGCCGATAAATAAAGCAGCTAAAGCGTCTGCATTACTACTATTGCCTCCACCATTATACATGACGTCAATGATATAACCTTTTGCTTTTTTTAATAACTCAAAATTTGCATAAATTTCTTTTTGCAAGTTATTATTTGCAAAAGTGTTGAGGGTTATAATGGCAATGTCATCTGAAGTCATTTTAATGGTATATGAATCGGATTTAAAAAGTTCGGTTGTAGATTCATATTCAAATGGAGAATAAGAATATACCCATTTTTCTTGATTAAAAGTGCGTTTTAAAGTGACACTATAAGATTGTTGATTATATTCTAAATCAAGTGTAACTTCACTATTTAAAGGACCTCTTAATAATTCTTGATTGATTAAATAGAAACAACTATCTAATTTTTTATGCCAAATGTATGGATATATATTTTCTTTAATATATTCATTAATTTCGATGCCATTTATTTTTTTAATTATACTCCATCTAAATACTTTATCTTTAATACTTTCTTTTACATTATAAATAACAACTTGATTTTCACAATAAATCGTATAAATAGGTAAAAATGAAGAATAGTTTGGATCTGTATCGATTGCTTTTGGAAAAAATACCTCTGTATGTCCATCCTCTAATTTGGCTAAAAATTTTTGTAATACGCGATAGTATTCCCAATTATTTTTTGTTTTTAAAACTTGTTGAAGAGCAAGTTTATACTCTTTATCCCAGTCAACTTTGCCTCTTAATTGATCCCAAAAAGCAAAGTTATATTCGGCTTCTTTCCAAATCAAAGAAAGTTCGTAAATTTTTAATTCGTTATTAATTGAGTCCACTTCAAATCACCTCTAAATTTATTTTAACATACATAAATAAGAGTTTAATAGCAACATTTTGTAATTTTTGTGTCATTTCTTACTAAATTATTGGTATATGACTTGTCTTATAGATAAAATAAAAAGGTCTGATAATATGTATCAAACCTTTTGTTTTAATGGTATCCTGCAAGGGACTCGAACCCTTGACCCACTGATTAAGAGTCAGTTGCTCTACCAACTGAGCTAGCAAGACATCAACACATATAAAATGTGTTAAGAAATAAAAACACTCTCAAAGAGTGTCATTATAAGCTAAGCTAATTATTCAACTGTAGATTGAACTTTATTAAGTGATCTTAAAGCTCTAGCTGAAGCTTTAACTCTAACTTTTTGACCGTTTACAACGATTGTTGCTTTATGTAGATTTACATTCCATTTTCTTCTGCTAGCACGCATTGAGTGAGAACGTTTATTTCCACTAAGAGTACCTCTTCCAGATAATTCACAAACTCTTGCCATGATAAGACCTCCTTATAATTCATGCCCATATATGATAGCATTAAATAATTCATTTTTCAATAAAAAAATAAAAAAAATTAATTTTTTTTGTGTTCAAAAGGGTGTGAATTAAAAAAAAGTTGCATTAAAGTCAAAAATATAGTAAAATACTGACGGGCTTTTATATATTAGGCTCATATGAGAATAAAAATAAACTTATAGGTGGTATATAAAAATGAATAAAATAAATATGGATGACTTGAAATCAATGTTTATTTCAGGCGCCAACAATTTATCAAATAATTACAAAGAAATTGATGCATTAAATGTATTTCCTATTCCTGATGGAGATACTGGAACAAATATGATGATGACCATTCAAAGTGGAGTGGCTGAAATAAAAAATTCAAATGTTACACAAGTTGGTGAATTAGCAACCACTTTTTCAAAAGGCTTATTATTAGGAGCAAGAGGAAATTCGGGCGTTATTTTGTCTCAAATTTTTAAAGGTTTTGGGGAAGTAATTAAAGAAAAAGAATCATTAACAAAAGAAGATTTGGCAAATGCTTTTGTGGGAGGAAAAGAAAAAGCATATAAAGCGGTATTAAAACCAGTTGAAGGAACAATGCTTACTGTTATCAAAGATAGTTCAAATGCTTTAAATGAATTTGTTAAAGCAAATAAGAAAGCCTCCATAGAAGATACTTTTGAATTTATTGTTGCTGAAGCTAAAAAATCTTTAATGAATACGCCTAATTTATTGCCAACTTTAAAAGAAGCGAATGTCATTGATTCTGGTGGTGCTGGTTTATTAAAAATATTTGAAGGATTTTTACTATCATTAAAAGGTGAAGAAGTGACTTTGCAAGAAAAAGATCATTCACAATCGCCTAAGAATGTCTTATTTGAGCCTGTAATGGACAAAGAAGATGATTTTGGATATTGTACAGAATTCATTTTAAATTTAGATGAAGGCGAAAATAAAAAAGAATTTTTAAAAGATGAATTACAAGCGTATTTAGAATCAATAGGTAATTCTATTGTTTTAGTTCAAGATGAAAATTTAGTAAAAGTTCATGTGCATACATTAACTCCAGGAAAAGTTTTAGATTTTGCACAACAATATGGAGAATTCTTTACTTTAAAAGTGGAAAATATGGATGTTCAACATGACGGAATTAAAAAAGCGAAAAAAGAAAGAAAAAAACAAGCGATTGTCACGGTTGCTGTAGGGAATGGGTTAACAAAAATATTTAAA